>JAJBVC010000079.1 GCA_020860025.1 Clostridiales bacterium
TTTATTATGTATTTTCCTTGCAAAATAGATATACGGTGTATCAAGCAGGCTTGTTACTATAAATATAACATAGCTTGACAGGAAGATTGAAATAAGCGTTTTAACGTCATATGTGCCGACAAAAGCAAAAATCGTAAACAGGAGCGTATTAAGCATTTGGCTAATCAGCGTAGAGCCGTTATTTCTCAGCCATAGGTATTTATCGCTGTTGCCGAATTTCTTTTTTGTAAAGTCCCACCATTTATGGTAAAGCCAAACGTCGAACAGCTGGCATATGGCGTAAACCGAAAGGGAAGCTATAATTACTCTCGGAGTGCTTGAAAATACATTTTTAATCGATTCCATTGCCGTATCGTTTTCACTTGGTATGTACAAAAGCCAGCTTTGTGAAATCAAAAGGAAAAATACAGAAGCAAATACTCCTATTATCGCCGCTTTATTCGCTGCCTTTTTGCCCTCACATTCGGAAAGAATATCGGTTGCAAGAAATGTTGCGGCAAACAGTATATTGCCGAGTGTCTGCTCCATACCGAAAGCGTTTATAAGTATTATAACTTCAATGTTCGCCAAAACAGTGCAGATTGCCGATGCGCAGTAAAGTCCCGCTTTGCCAAAAAATCTGTACGCTAAAAGCACTGCCGAAAATGTTAAAATTAAAGAGCCTATTAAAAGAAGTTCATTAGTCATATCAGTCACCAACCCCAAAATCTGTATTGTTAATTAAAATATCAATTCTCTCATTATCTTTATATTTCGGATAAATGTTTTTAATAAAGCTGTCGATAACCTGTCGATCGGGCTTTACAGAGGATGTGTTTTCGCACATTATATTAACGCATATCCGCTCAAAGTACTCAAGAGCCGTGAGTATATCTCTTTCGATACTCTCATCAGTCTGACCGCTTATTCCGAAAAGGAGATTAGCCTCGTCAAAATATTCGCTTATAATTTTCGGCTCTTTTTCATCAATACCTTTTAATAAAACATTTTCCCTAAAATCATAATCAAATGTTTCAAGACCTAATTTGATTTTTAAATTAAAGTTCTGCCATTCTTTTCGCAGTTCGGGAATTAAATCTTTGTAAAGATAGTGACATTCAAAATGGACTGTTTTTATGTTTTTTTCACCGCAAACTGTCTTTAACAGCGACAGCGTATTGCCGTCAAGCTCAAATACAGAGCCACTGTTGATAACCTCAAGATTGCCGTATTTTCCGCTGATATTTGAGATTACAGACTTGTTAAGCTCAAAATTTTCGCTCTCATTTTTACAACTGTCAAAATGATAGTCGCAAAAACTGCATTTTTTGTAAATGCATCCCTTTCCTCTTAAGAGAATAATCTCTCTCGGATTTTTCTCTTTTATAATATTATAGCGTTCCATAAAATAAAAAAAGCACCCATAAGGGCGCAGTTGTATAATACCTTTCCCTTAGTTTTGATTTCGCATCGTCTATTGACGTGCTGCGGCAGGATGGTTACGAACTGCCTATATGTATATTATCATAAAAAACTTAATTGTCAAGATATTTATTTTATGGTATGATAATTAGCGGAGATAATTTTATATTTATGATGTTAAAATTTCCTGCAGCTGCTTTGCCGATAAATTTAATATTTTAATAAGCGAAGAAGTGCGCTTTTGGATGAAAGGAGAAATAATAAGAATCTATCGATTAAAGTTTGATTTTTATTATATAAAAAATGATGAAAAGATTATTTTCTTTAATTTTATCGCTTGTAGTTTTGGTTTGCAGCTGTAACATAGCCGCAACAGCTTATTGCGATGAGAACGAAAATCAAAGTGTAACGCCGATTGTGGTTATACCCGGTGTTGGTTCATCGGCACTTTATCTTGACCCTAATACAGAAAATCAGTCAAGCGCAATAAGTGTAGGCGGTGATTTTGTAAAAAGTCTGTTTTCAACTCATATTGTCAAAAATACGCTTGATATGGTAATAGGTAAAGATGTCAGCGCTGAAATCTGGACTAATAAGCTTTCGACACTTATCGAGCCGTTCACCGTGCTTAATTATACTCAGGACGGCGAATCTGTCGGCAACATTGGAATTGACTGTTACTGGACTGATTCTCTTGCTAATCATACGGAATATCTTGACAGCAGGACTACGGCTGAGCCGGCTGTATGCAAGGTGCTTTGCGATGAGGTCGGTGCTGAAAATGTATGGTTGTTTAATTACGATTTTCGTGAGGACGTGATACGTGACGCCGAACAGCTTGCCGAATTTATTGACGGAGTTAAGGAGCAAAGCGGCAGCGATAAGGTTGCTCTTGTCGGATGTTCGCTCGGTACGTGTGTTTTGTCGGTCTACATTGATTATTGCGGCGAGCGTGACGATATTGAACGTGCCGTATTTTTAGACGGTGCTATGCAGGGTGTCGGAATGGCTAAGCTTTTTAAGCAGGATATTATTATTGATAAGGAAATTTTGCTTGATTACATAAATACTCTTGCAGATGATTACAAGGGAACAGCCGCCGATTTTTCTTCGATAGCAAAGGTGTTCGGTTTGTTTGATTCAACCGTTACGAATGTCGTTGATTTTTTAAACGAAGTTACAAATGATGAAAATATTGATAGATTTTATGAACGTGTCATTTTACCGATAATCGGAAATATACCGTCGCTTTGGGAGTGTATTCCTTATGATGATTTTGACGAATGTGTTTCTCTTATGGTATCTAACGGATGGCTTGATACGACTTCTAATTTGTACTCGACAATTAACGAGTACCATGCTGTTCAGGGAAGACTTGAGGATAATCTTAAAGAGCTTCAAAAAAACGGCGTTCAAGTGGCGATTGTATGCGGCTACGGTTTACCGGGAATACCTGTTACAAGTGCTTATGACAATACAGCGGATATGCTTATTGATACGTGCTACGCTTCTTTCGGTGCGACAACGTCAAGCAGTTCCAATCCGCTTGAAAATGCTACATCAGCCGACGGACTGATTGATACTTCAAGCTGTAAATTTGAAGAAAACACTTGGTTTTTAAAAGGTGTTCAGCATATGGAATTTGTTTACGGTACGGATATGAACGATTTTGTCGGATATATTTGTACTACCGATACTCCGCTTGATATTGCTTCTGTGGAAAAGGATTCACAATATACGCAGTTTATGGAACTGCAAACCGGCGGAACGACACTTGCAAATGTTGCAAGCTAAAGAAATATGAATAAAATCCTGACGGCTGTATGTTCCGTCAGGATTTTTATATTTAATAAATATAAATTTAATTATCAGAAATATATATTTATTACCAATTATATTTAGTGAGTTTTCCTTTTTTGACTTAATTTAGGATAGCCCCATTGCCGAAGCACCTCATATGTGCCGACACAGACTGCATTTGACAGATTCAAACTGCGAATTATTCCACGCATAGGCAGGCGAACGCAGGCGTCGTGATTTTCCTTTAAAAGTTCTTCGGGCAGTCCTTTTGTTTCCTTGCCGAAAACGAGATATGCGTTGTTGTCATAAGTCATATCCGAATGAGTAATTTCACCCTTTGTTGTGAAATAGTAGAATTTACCGCCGTTATTTTTTTCAAAGAAATCCTCAGTGCTGTCATAATAAGTTATGTCAAGCTTGTCCCAGTAATCAAGACCTGCACGTCTTACCTGCTTGTCTGTGATTTGAAATCCCATAGGGCCTACTAAATGCAGTCTTGCACCGGTAGCGGCACAGGTTCGTGCAATATTGCCTGTATTTTGCGGTATTTCAGGTTCAATAAGAACTATGTTAAGCGAGTATTCCATCTATATAAACCTCTTTTATATCCAAATTATTGTCAAGAAAAACAAGGTCGGCGCATTTGCCGATTTGAATTGAGCCGATATTATCCTCCTCACCGACAGCTTTCGCCGGATTGATTGTGCAGGATTTAAGGGCAGTTTTAAAATCAATGCCAAACGATATAAGATTTTTAAATTCATAGTGGATATTCGTTATCGACGCTGCAATAGTCCCGTCGGCAAGAACGGCATAGCGACCACCGTCTTTAACAAAAACCTGCTGACCGCCGAGTTCAAATTCACCGCTTCCGAGACCTGCGCCACGCATAGAATCGCTTATAACAACTCCACGGTCTTCGCCGAGAATGTCAAACGTATTGCGAAGTACTGTTGGGCAAACGTGACCGCCGTCGCATATAATTTCGCACATAACGCTTTCGTTATCAAGCACAGTTCCGACTGTTCCGGCTTCTCTGTGCGTCATCGACGTCATAGCGTTATAAAGATGCGTTGCGTGTCTGATTCCGTTATCTATAGCTTTTTGAGTTTCATTTGCGTTTGCGGCGGAATGGCCTATTGAAACTGTACATTTTTTGCTTACATTTTTTATAAATTCACTGCTGTCAAATGCTTCGGGAGCAATAGTTATCAGCTTGATTTTTCCGGAAAGTATTTCGTAAAGCTCGTCAAACTCATCAATGCTTCCCGAGCGGATATTATCCTCTTTTTGCGCACCCTTTTTACTGACGGCTATATACGGGCCCTCAAGGTTAACACCGAGCGGCTTTGAGCCTTTCGTCTTGTAGCCGCTAATTACTTTTGCAGCTTCAACAAGCTGTTTATGGCTGAGCGTCATTGTTGTAGGGCAAAAGGATGTAACACCGTGTTTTGCAAGCTCTAAAGCAATTTTATCAAGGCTTTTAGTATCGGCGTCACTTGCGTCACCGCCTGCACAGCCGTGTATATGAATGTCAACAAAGCCGGGAATAAGTATCAAACCGCTCATATCCTTTCCGTCGCCGGAAAGAATGCCGATTTGCTTTATTTTTCCGTTTTCAACTTCAATGTCGCCGAATTCCTTTTCAAACTGTTCGTTAAAGAAGGTGCAGTTTTTAAATATCATTATGAATTCTCCTTTGCAATATTAAAGGCAATTTCTTCAAGCTGTTCATAGTTTTCAAGCTGACTTAGCAAGCGCCTGTATGACGCACCGCCGTGAAGTCCCTTTGTATAATATCCTGCGTGATGGCGTGCCTCACGAATTCCCGTATATTCTCCCTTGTATTCAATCAGCGTTTTAATATGGCGAAGCATAACGAGCATTTTTTCATTAACGCTTACATCGGGCAGTACACGACATTCTGTAAGATATGCGTTAATTCTGCGAAATATCCACGGATTTCCGAGAGCGCCTCTGCCAATCATTATTGCATCGCAGTTTGTCCTTTCAAGCATAATTGCCGCCGATTGCTCATCAACAATGTCGCCGTTGCCGATTACAGGTATGCCGACAGCTCTTTTAACATCGGCTATAATATCATAGTCTACCTTGCCTGAATACATCTGTGTGCGTGTCCTGCCGTGAACAGTAATTGCTGCAGCGCCGTTTTTTTCCGCAATTTCCGCCATTTTAACAGCGTTTACACTTTCATCATCCCAGCCTTTTCGGATTTTAACCGTAATCGGAATATCAACAGCGCTTGATACGGCTTTGACAATTTCACCTGCAAGAGACGGATTTTTCATAAGACTTGCACCGCCTCCGTTCATTGCTACTTTAGGAGCGGGACAGCCCATATTTATATCTATTACCTGCGGATTAAATTCAAGGCATTTTACTGCGGCTTCAGCCATAATTTCAGGGTCGTCGCCGAATATCTGAACAGCGGCGGGATTTTCATTTTTACCGAGTGAAAGAAGCTCGGCACTTTTTCGATCGCCGAGAGTCAGTCCCTTTGACGAAACCATTTCGCTTACGGTGTACCCTGCGCCGTACTCTACGCAAAGTTCTCTGAAAGCACGGTCGGCTACTCCCGCCATAGGCGCAAGGCATATTGGATTTTCAACTAAAACGTCTTTAATTTTCATATCTGTATTCTCCAAATTATCGTCAGAAAATACTATATCACATATCGTATATTAAATCAAACGGGATAGGTAATTTTTATTTACATTTTATTTATTTGTGGTACAATATATATAACTATGTAAATTGTTGAGGTTTTTATATGAAGTTGCTTGTACTTGACGGTAACAGTATTGTTAACCGTGCGTTTTACGGAATTAAACTGCTTACAACAAAAAGCGGTGAATATACAAATGCAATTTACGGATTTTTAAAAATTCTGCTTAAGCTTGAGGATATTTGTTCTCCCGATGCTGTTACTGTTGCGTTTGACGTTCATGCGCCGACCTTTCGTCATAAGATGTACAGTGAATACAAAGCCGGCAGGCACGCTATGCCCGACGAACTGCGTGCGCAAATGCCTGTGCTTAAAGAGCTTCTTGAATCGCTCGGTATTCCGACTCTTGAAAGTGAGGGCTGGGAGGCTGATGATATTCTCGGTACGCTTGCCGAATCGTGCAGAAAAAGCGGTAACGAATGTTTTATTGCAACAGGTGACAGGGACTCGCTCCAGCTTGCTCACGGCGGTGTAAAGGTACTGCTTGCACGTACAAAAATGGGGCAGGCTGTTACCGATATTTATGAAGAAAATGCAATTATGCAAGAGTATGGCGTAACTCCTCAGGAGCTTATTCAGGTTAAAGCGCTTCAGGGTGATTCAAGTGACAACATTCCCGGTGTTGCGGGAGTTGGGGCGAAAACTGCTCTTGATTTAATCAGGCGTTTTCACACAGTTGACTATATTTATGAAAATCTTGACGACCTTGATATAAAACCGGGAGTTAAGGCAAAGCTTGAAAATGACAAGGAAAAGGCTTATCTTTCACTCGATTTAGGCAAAATTCGTACAGATGTGCCAATAGATAAAACTGTTGAAAATTATATTTCTCACGGTGTCGATAACGGCAAGGCGGTATCGCTTTTTGTCAGGCTTGAACTTTTTTCTCTTATACCGAAATTTAATCTTGACCCGAATGCCGTACCGCAGACGCAGGAAACTGTTGTAAAAAAGCGAGAGCTTACACGTCTGACGTGTGTTGACGCTGATTATCTTCTTAAAAGAGTTCACAATACCTCGGTATATTTTTATCCTAATATTGTTGACGGCACGGTGACTGATTTATATTTTGCGTTTGATGATGAAATTATCGTTATGCCGTCTGAAACTCCCGAATACTCTTATTTTGTACGAAACTTTTTTGCCGACCAAACGTCAAAAAAATATTCCTATAATACTAAGGAACTTCATCGTCTCGCCTGTAAATACGGAGTCGAGCTTGTTAACGTTTGTTCTGATTTAATGCTGTCGGCATATCTTCTTCGCCCAAGCGACAGTAATTATGATATAGAGCATCTGTGCGTTGAATACGGTGTGCAAATGCCGGAATTTTTAAATACTCTCGGTGAGCCTGATAAAATCGTATCCGCAGCAGGCGTAATTAAACCGCTGACTGAAAAGCTTGACAGCCTTGTTCGTGACGCTCGGGAGGATGAGCTTCTGACTCAAATCGAACTTCCTCTTTCAGCAGTTTTGGCAAAGATGGAATATGCAGGATTTGAGGTTGATAAGGACGGTATAGAAAAATTCGGCAGAGAACTTGGCGAAAGAATAAATGAACTGACAAAATCCATTTATGACAGTGTTGGATATGAATTTAATATCAACTCTCCAAAACAGCTCGGAGTTGCTCTTTTTGAGGATTTAAAACTGCCTTGTAAAAAGAAAACCAAAACAGGATATTCTACGAATGCCGAGGTTCTTGAAGGTCTTGTCGGCGAGCATCCCGTAATATCACAGATTCTTGAATACCGCTCGCTTTCAAAGCTCAAGTCAACATATTGTGACGGTCTGTTAAAAGTTATAGAGCCGGACGGCAGAATTCACACTCGGTTTAATCAGGTTGAGACGAGAACGGGCAGAATTTCTTCGCTTGAGCCGAATTTGCAGAATATACCTATTCGTACAGACCTTGGACGTGAAATGCGTAAATTTTTTGTTGCAGGGAAAGGTAAAAAGCTCGTTGACGTTGACTACAGTCAGATTGAACTTCGTGTGCTTTCCGACTTGGCTGATGACGAGGCTATGATTAACGCATTTAACAGCGGTGATGATATTCACGCTATTACAGCTTCACAGGTATTTAACCTGCCGCTTGAAATGGTTACTCCTCAAATGCGAAGCCGTGCAAAAGCCGTTAATTTCGGCATTGTATACGGAATCGGCGCTTATTCGCTTGCAAAGGATATTGGCGTTACAAATAAGGAAGCAAAAAAGTATATCGATAATTATCTTGCAACATACAGCGGTGTTGACGCTTATATGAAGCGGATGATTGAACTTGCAAAGGAAAAGGGCTACAGCGAAACTCTGTTTCACAGAAAGCGTTATCTGCCCGAACTTGCGTCGTCTAATTTTGCAATGCGTTCCTTTGGAGAGCGTGTGGCACGAAATATGCCTATTCAGGGTACCGCTGCCGATATTATAAAGATTGCTATGGTTAAGGTTGATAAACGCTTGAAAGATGAAAATATGGAATCGCATTTGATTTTACAGGTTCACGATGAGCTTATTGTCGAATCGCCCGAAGATGAGGCTCAGCACGCTCTTGAAATCGTAACCGAGGAAATGGAAAATGCCTGCAAGATGAAAGTTCTTTTGCGTGCTGACGGAAATATCGGCGACAGCTGGTATGATTCTCACTGATTGACTGAATATGAAAATAAATAGGTTTGAAAAAAAGCATCTTGACGATGTTTGTAAAATAGAGGAGCTTTGCTTTGCAAATCCGTGGAGCAGGGAAGACCTCGAAAATCAGCTTTCGCTTGACACCTCGTATTTTTATGTTGCCGAAGATAACGGTAAAGCGGTGGGTTATATCGGACTGCAAATTTTCAGCGGTGAGGGGTATGTTACAAATATAGCCGTTTTGCCTCAATACAGACGGCAGGGTATCGCTGAGGCTCTCATTTGCGAATGTATTAAAAATGATATGGATTTTATTACTCTTGAGGTTCGCCAAAGCAATACTGTAGCAATAAATCTTTATAAAAAAACGGGATTTGAGAATGTCGGCATTCGTCCGAAATTTTACTCAAACCCTGATGAAAACGCAGTTATTATGACAAAGTATATTAAGAGGAGAGTATATGAGTAAAACAAAGTTACGCAGGTTAACCGACGAAGAACAAGAGAATATTTCCGCTTTTAAAGAAGCGGTCAAGAATGAAATTGAAAAGTCTAATCCGTTTAACGGCTTTAGCTTTGAAAAAAATCATACTAAGAATAATTATAAAATTAACGCAATAATAGATTACGGTGATTTCAAGGCGATAATTTTTTACAATCCGTGCTTTATCATTTCGGATATTATTGACGTTGAATTTGACCTTGGTGCAAAATACAAATACAATATTTACTCTATTTTTAATTTCTTTGAAATTGATGATTATACTCAGTATTACTTTAGCGATGTTCTTGAAAATACAACATTTGAGGAATGTGTACACTTTATTTTTGAAATGATAAATAAATATTCCTTTGAAATAAAAAAAGCCTGCGAGCCAATCAATCTCTCAAGGCTTGAAGAGCTTGTTTTACAAGATTATAAAAACGAATATAAAAAGAAGTCTGATGATGAAATAAGCAAAATCAGACTTGATGAATTTTCTATAGATGTCGTTCATCCTTTTTTCAGTGATGCAAGTGATAGCGGAAATACGCAAAAGCTGTTAAATAAGCTTGAAAAGAAAAATGAAAAAGGCAAGCTTGAAACGCTTTATGAAAAGCGTTTGCTTAAATTTTTGCAAAGCGGTAACGAAATACAAAATGAATTGACCGTAAAAAACAATAAGAATAGAAAAGCGTACATAAAGCTTATGGCGAAAGTTTTCGGACTTGAGGTGATAATCCCAATTATTTTAGCCGTAGGTTCGGTTGTTTACAATCTTTGTTATTTGTATTCGGGTGCATACCTCTTAGG
>JAJBVC010000081.1 GCA_020860025.1 Clostridiales bacterium
GATATATGCAGTACATAAAAATGAAATATAAGGATTTTGAATTTCCGACAAATCCGTCAAAAATTGAAGTTCAAGCAGAGAGAAACATAAGCGTAAAGCCGTCTTTAAACCGAAAATGGGTTAATCAAAACGTATCTGAAAATCCTGTTAAAATTACGGGAAGCGGTATCTTTTACGGCGACAGTGCCCAAACAATTTGCAATGAACTGCAAAGACTTGTGAGTGAAGAAAGTTCGGGCTGGCTTTTTGCTCCGACAATAGAACCTGTCAAAGCATTTTTTGAAAGCTTTACTTATTCAAAAGACACGTCTAAAAACCGACTTGATTACTCTTTTATTTTTAAAGAGGATATGAGAGGCAGAAATGCAAAACATCATTTTTCTTTTACGTATGCCGATGAGAATGAAAACGCTTTTGATATTGCGAACAGAACGGGTGTATCTGTAAATAAAATTATGGAGATTAACGATTTTTCATCTCCGTTTGAAATAGAGCAGGGAAGCAAGGTGAGGCTTATATGACGCTTAAAATAACAACGATTAACGGCGAGACGTTCACGGCGGATAATATAACTCAGCTGACTTTGCTTGAAACTGCGGGAGTTCCCTGCAACAGCCTGTCCGCCCGATTTTTTGACAAAAGGGCTGTAGATGAAATTGTAGGTGTAAAGCTGTATGACGGTGACAAATTGATTTTTAACGGAAGCTGTGACAAGCAGACTGTCTCTTTTGATGATGACGGCTTTGAGATTTATATTTACGCTCGGTCATCGGCAAGCGTTTTGGTAGATAACGAGGCTTTGCCCTCTACATTTTACAACCCGACGGCAAAACAGCTTTATTTTAATTATATTGAAAAATTCGGAATAAAAAACGGACTTCCCGACATTGCCTGCGATGATAAATATGAGGTGAGTAAAGGTACATCGTGCTACGGTGCTTTAAATATTTTTTTCTCTTTAATTAAAGGCAGTGACATATATGTAACTCCCGACAATACGTTAAAGCTCCTTGAAGAAAGCGATGATATTAAACGCCTTAACGATTATAATATTTTATCGGCTTTTGCAATCATAAACAGAAGCGAACCGCTCTCTCAAATCAGCTTTAAGCGTGACAGCTCGGAAAATTACAGAGTTCACACGACAGCGAATATCAGCAACACAATCGGCATAAATCGTCAGCGGTATTTAAACCTTACATCTCTTCCTGTATGGCAGCGTTCATACAAGGCTGTAAGCACGCTCAAGGACGCTTATAAAACGTATAAACAGCTTGAAATAACAGTGTCGGGATATATTCCCGATGAGCTTTACAGCCGCTTTAATTACAGCGGTGAAATCGGCGATTACGACGATTATATTCTTGCCGAAAAGAAATACACGCTCGGCAAAAACGGCTGCCAAACAAAGCTCGTTTTGCAAAAGGCGATTGATATAAAGGAGATAACTTATGTGGCTTAGCAAGCAAACGGTAAAAGGACAGGAAAATCCTACCGTTCAAACAGGTACGTCAACGCTCAGCACTCAAAATTATATTGAAGCGTCGGCTACGGGAGTGAGCCGAGATGTTCGGCTTTATTCGCCTTACGGCTACTCTTATTCACTTCCGACAGGTGAAAAGGTGCTTCTTGCTCAAACAGACGGCACACAAGCCGGAATAGGAATAGCGATGGCACAGCAAAATCTTAACGAGGGAGAAATTAAAATTTCATCTCCCTTCGGCGGATATATCTTTTTCTCTAATGACGGAAGCGTAACGATTAACGGACTTAAAATTAACTCAAACGGCGAAATTGTATAAATTTATATTTTAAATTATATATTTATTATATATCTATTATATATACGCAATACGCAAATATCGGTATACATCACTTTGCACGGCTACGGCAAGGTGTATTTCTTTTAAATTTGTAGCCTGAAAGGCTGTGGTTATTAAACTATGGAAACAGAACTTTACGACACAAGTGAAATTTTAAATGCCTGCAAGCTGTCACTCGGCTACGCAAGAGGCGCTTATTACCCCAACAAGAATTACGGCAGTTTGATTAAAACAATCACAAAAACGCTGACAGACGAATATTTACTTGATTACGCAAGGCAGGCACTTGCCGATTTAGACGGGGTTCGTGTAAAAAGCGCCGAGCAAAGCGATGACGGCGTTACATTTACACTTATGATAAATGATATGGAAAGGCAGGTTCAGACAGAATTTGACTAAAACATACGAATCTATTTTAAACAAAATGAAAGCCGATTATTTCGGTACGACAAATGTAAATCCGTCACAGGAGCCTGAAATTCAAAGAGCTTTGGAGATAACTGCAAGCGAGCTTTTTGCTCTTTACTGCCGTGGAGATTATATATTTAATCAGTCATATCCTCAAACGGCGACAGGTGAATATCTCGATAAACTCGGAGAGCTTAGGGACTGTGAGAGAAAGCACGCAACGCAGTCAACCGGAACACTGACTTTTTCCGTAAGCGAGGCGGCTGAAAGCGATATTGATATAGACGAGGGCACTGTCTGTTCAGTTACGGACAAGCCTTTTATTCAGTTTGCAACTACCGAAAAGGTAACTCTTGAAGCGGGGAAGCTTACAGTTACGGCAAATGCGCAGTCACTCGGTTGCGGTGAAGAATATAACGCTTTGGCAAATACGATAAACGAAATGGTAAATCCGCCGACAGGTATTTCAAAGGTAACGAACGGATATACATTCACAGGCGGCAGCGATGAGGAAACAGACACAGCGTACAGAAATCGTATTCTCACACAATATACGATACCGATGAACGGAATTAACGCATCGAGCTTTGAAAGCGCAGTATTAAAACTTGACAATATTTCGGACTGTTATGTTCCGAACGCTGTCGAAGCAGGAAAAATGACAATCTATATTCTCACCAAAAACGGAATACTCGACAGTGATTTGAAAGAAAAAATTATGTCAATCGCTTCTATTTGTACTCTTGTCGGTGCAGAGGTTAATATTACTCAAGCAAAGAGAACGAGCTTTAATCTCACCGTTGACGTTACCGCAGAAACTTATTATTCGGATGATTATGTTGAGTCCGAGGTGACAAGCCTTGTTAAAAATATATGCTCTCTCTGCAAAATAGGCGTATCGCTCGACCTTAGCGAAATTGAAGAGGAAATATTAAAATTAGACGGTATAACCTCCGTTCGGTGCGATTCATCAAGCGCCGTAAATAAAATTTTAAACTGTGATGCCGGTGTAAAGCTGAAATTATCAACATTGACGGTGAATGTAAATGAGTAGTACAAAAGAAAGAATAAGCAATATTATGCCGATTTCTCTTTTGGGAGTTTCCGAAGGACTTGCCGGCGGAATTGATTTGGTTTATGAAAAATATGATTTAATTATAAATTATACTGACGACAGAAACAGCGGTTTTTCGACTGTATTCGGGAATTTTACGATTGACGAATTTAACAGTAAGTTTGATGAATATTGCCCTAATGCGTCTGTTACAGCCGATGATTTTACGGTTACATTTTCGGGCTTGAGCGTATCGTCAATAGAGGGCTTTGCAAAGTTCATAAAGGAATACGTACCGCCGTTTTGCCTGATAGTCTGCACATCGTTGGGATGCAGCTGGAACGCCTGGGATTCAAAAGAACTTACCTGGAATGAAATCGACGCTTTAAAGATGCCGTTTAACATACTTGATACACTGGAGGAATAAATATGAGCAGTACAAACAAAACAGAAAATATCAGCCTTAACAGCTGGATTGGCACGGATATACCGAGCCGACTTGATTTTAATTACGACAATGAAACTATTGACACTGTAATTACAGAACATAAAAATGATACGATTTCGCATATAACCGAGGATGAGCGTGATACCTGGAATAATTATATGTACACAGGCGTATATTCCGGAAACGGCTCGGCGTCACGTACTGTTGAAACGAGCTGCCCGTTTGATATAAGATTTGCCGTCGTCTTTGCAAATAACCGACCGCTTTCAATAATCACATCATCAGACGGCGCAAAGCATAATTACAGCGGATTTGCAAGCCAAACATCAAACAGCTCGGGAATATCGCTTAGCAGCGATTACAGAAGCCTGACGGTTACTCAAAGCAGCGCAGCGGTTTTGGAAAACGAATATGTTAATTTAAACGAAGTCGGAACGTCATATTGCTACATTCTTTTTAGATAATCTTCTATACTTTTTTATATTTTTTATGCTTTTCTATATTTTTCTATGTTTTTCTATGTTTTTTTATATTTTTCTATATTTTCAGATAATCTTAGACATTTTAAGATAATTTTCGACAAATAAAGTCAAAAAGCAACAAAAGGGACTGCTTCGACAATGAAACAGTCCCATAATTTTTTATTAAGTTTTATTGCTCAACAGACTTCAATTTTTAAAAATCTGTAAGTTTTATTGCTCAACAGGATAAACAGAAACCTTTTTTCTGTCCTTACCCATTCTTTCAAACTTAACAGTGCCGTCGATAAGAGCAAAAAGAGTGTCGTCCTTACCGATACCGACATTGTTGCCCGGATGAATATGAGTTCCTCTCTGGCGATAAAGAATATTGCCCGCAAGAACAAACTGTCCGTCAGCTCTCTTTGCGCCAAGGCGCTTTGATTCACTGTCACGGCCGTTCTTTGTAGAACCCATACCTTTTTTATGAGCAAAAAGCTGTAAATCTAACTTAAGCATTGTTACACCTCCGATAAATCACTTTAATGTTGTTTGGATAATCTTTTTCAAGCTCTGTTAAATGGAGCTTTAAACCGTTGAGAATATCCTGTGCTTTTACGGCATTTTCCATAATCATCAGCTTTTGATAACCGTTCTCCGCCTGAGCGTCGGCTTCAAGACCTATAATCTCAGTCACGGTATTAGCAGCCATAAGGCAAGCGCTTGAAACAAAGGCGCAAATAACATTTTCACCGCTGTCAGCTCCGAGAGCGTGACCGCTTGCTTCAAATCCGCAAAGCCCGTTTATGCCGTCAAAAAATTCAATCTTAATCATTACGCATTTATTTTTGTAATCTCAACCTTTGTATACGGCTGACGATGACCTTTTTTGCGTTTTTCGTCTTTTTTAGGCTTGTAGGTAAATACAGTAATCTTTTTACCCTTGCCGTTTTTAATTACGGTAGCGTCAACAGTTGCTTCAGAGCAATCCTTGCCTGCCTTGAAAGAATCGTCGGCACCGACAGCAAGAACGTTGTCAAAAGTGATTTTCTCATCAGGCTCAGCGCCAAGCTTTTCAATGTAAAGAACGTCGCCCTCTGAAACCTTGTACTGCTTACCACCTGTTACGATAACAGCGTACATACTTCAATCTCCTTATATAAGTCTCGCTACGATAGGCGAATACAAGCGTATTTTGTATTTGTTCGTATTTGTTCTTGTATTTCTTTCAGCCCATAATAAGCGGTGTAGAAATTATACAATGATAATAAATAATTGTCAAGAACTTTTTTGTAATGCTTTAGTCATAATCCGACAAATGTTATTTTATCTTTTGAAAATTAGGACTTTACATTTTATATTTAATATGATATAATCTACCCGCTGAATACGAATTACTCGGTTTCGGGTTTAAGCCATATTTGGATTCACCTATCCCGTCACTGTGTTTTCCGCTAATCGGTAATATTATAAAAATGAGGTGAAATTATGACACAGGCTGAAAAGCAGGCAATCATCAAAGAGTATGCCACACACGAGGGTGACACAGGTTCACCGGAGGTTCAGGTTGCTGTTCTTACAACGAGAATCAACGAACTTACGGAACACCTTAAGGTGCATAAGAAGGATCACCATTCACGTCGTGGTCTTTTAAAGATGGTAGGTCACAGAAGAAATCTCCTTGTATACCTTTATAATAAGGATATTGAGAGATACCGTGCTCTTATTAAAAAGCTTGGTATACGTGACACTCTTGACAGATAATTTGTCATTTAGGCAAGCAAGGTTAATTCCCTGCTTGCCTCGTTTACTTTTTTAATAATCACTCGAGGAGCAAAAATAGTAGTAAATTGAGTGCATAAAGCGGCATATTTTATATTGATTTTTATTTATCTTTTTATTTGTGTACTGAATTTATTACTATTGCGCCTCCGTGATTAAATATTTTAAGAATTGAGGTACAATTATGTTTTTTAAGAATTTTAAAGTTTGGGAAACAGAGCTTGCCGGAAGAAAGCTTACGCTTGAAACAGGCAAGATGGCAGGTCTTGCAAATGCGTCCGTTATGGCTCGCTACGGCGATACTCAAGTGCTTTGCAACGTAACGGCTTCCGCTAAGCCGAGAGAGGGCGTTGATTTTTTCCCTCTTTCAGTTGACTATGAAGAGAAGATGTATTCCGTAGGTAAAATCCCCGGCTCTTTCCTCAGAAGAGAGGGCAGAGCAAGCGAAAAGGCTATTCTTACATCACGCTGTATCGACCGTCCTATTCGTCCGCTGTTTCCTAAGGATTTAAGAAACGACTGTTCGGTTGTTGCGACTGTTATGTCCGTTGACCCCGACTGTTCGCCCGAAATTACCGCTATGATTGGCGTATCGGCTGCTATTGCTATTTCCGATATTCCTTGGGACGGCCCTATAAGCGGTGTAAACGTAGGTCTTGTTGACGGAGAAATCGTTATCAATCCCAATCTTGAGCAAAGAGCTAAAAGCGACCTTACGCTTACAGTTGCTTCTACAGCAGACCTTGTTGCTATGATTGAAGCCGGTGGTAATGAAATTGACGACGATACAATGTTCGACGCTATTATGGCAGGTCACGAGGAAAATAAAAAGATAGTTAAGTTTATTCAGGGTATTGTTGACGAGGTTGGCAAGCCGAAGTTTGAGTATGAATCATCAGACCCCGACCCTGAAATTATGGCTGAAATCGAAGCTTTCTGTATTGAGGATGTTAAAAAGGCTCTTGATACAGACGATAAGCTTGTTCGTGACGAAGCTCTTATTCCTATTTACGAGGCTGTTCACGAAAAATACGACGAGCTTTTTGTTGACAATGAAGCAAAGATAGACGAGATTCTCTATCTTGTTCAAAAGCATGTTGTCCGTTCCTGGCTCAAGGATGAGCATAAGAGAGTTGACGGCAGAGGAATTGACGAAATCCGTCCTCTTAACGCAGAGGTTGATTTGCTTGCAAGAGCGCACGGTTCAGGCTTGTTCACACGTGGACAGACTCAGGTGCTTTCCGTTACGACGCTCGGCCCTATGAACGACGCACAGCTTCTTGACGGCCTTGACGAGCAGACAGAAAAGAGATATATCCACCATTATAATTTCCCGTCATATTCTGTAGGTGAAACTAAACCTTCAAGAGGCCCCGGCAGACGTGAAATCGGTCACGGCGCACTCGCTGAAAAGGCACTTGTTCCCGTTCTTCCGTCGGTTGATGAATTCCCTTATGCAATTCGTGTTGTATCCGAAGTTCTCTCTTCAAACGGTTCAACATCACAGGGTTCAATCTGCGGTTCAACGCTTTCGCTTATGGCTGCCGGTGTTCCTATCAAAGCTCCGGTTGCAGGTATCAGCTGCGGTCTTATCACAGGTGACGAGGGCGTTTACGGCGACTTTATGACAATGGTTGATATTCAGGGACTTGAGGATTTCTACGGCGATATGGACTTCAAGGTTGCCGGTACCAAAAAGGGTATCACCGCTATTCAGATGGATCTTAAAGTACACGGACTTACTCCCGAAATTATTAAAGAGGCTTTTGCCAAAACTCATAAGGCAAGAGAATATATACTTGATGAAATTATGCTTCCCGTTATCAGCGAGCCGAGAAAAGAGCTTTCAAAGTACGCTCCGAAGATGTTTACTCTTTCTATCAATCCCGAAAAAATCGGTGACGTTATCGGTAAGGGCGGCAAGGTTATTCAGGAAATTCAAAACGATTATGATGTTAAAATCAATATCGAAGAGGACGGCAGAGTTTATATCAGCGGCGTTGATGCGGATAAATGCCAGGGCGCTGTTGACATTATAAGACTTATCGCTACCGACCCCGAAGTCGGCACATTCTATAACGGTATCGTTACAAGAATTATGAATTTCGGCGCATTCGTTGAAATTGCACCGGGCAAAGAGGGTCTTGTTCATATTTCCCGTCTTGATGTTAAGAGAACGGAAAAGGTTGAGGACGTTGTTAACGTAGGTGACTCAATAGCTGTTAAATGTATTGAAATTGACGACCAAGGCAGAATCAATCTTTCAAGACGTGATTATCTTATCGAGGTTGAGGGTATGACTCCCGAAAACGATATTGACGACGCTCCGAGAAAACCGAGAAACAACCGTCGTCCGAGAAGATAATTTAATTAGTTTTAATTCAACAGCATAGGAGAATAAAAATGGTACGAGCAATAGTCGGCGCCAACTGGGGCGACGAGGGCAAGGGCAAAATCACCGATATGTTTGCAGGTCAAAGCGACATTGTTGTTCGCTTTCAGGGCGGTGCAAACGCAGGTCATACTATTATAAATGAGCATGGCAGATTTGCGTTTCATCTTATGCCGTCAGGCGTTTGCTATAATCACACAACCTGTATTATCGGCAACGGCGTTGCTCTTGACATCAACAAATTTATAAACGAGCTTGAGGATGTTAAAAAGGCAGGTCTTAACCCTAAGCTTCTTGTCAGCGAGAGGGCGCAGATTTTGATGCCTTACCATATTCTGCTTGACACTTACGAGGAGGAAAGACTCGGTAAAAATGCTTTCGGTTCAACAAAATCGGGTATTGCGCCTTTCTTCAGTGATAAGTATTCAAAAATCGGTATTCAGGTAAACGAGCTTTTTGACGATGAAACGCTTAAAGCAAAGCTGAAAAATATCTGTACTCTTAAAAATCTTACTCTCGAACACGTTTATCACAAGCCTCTTCTTGATGAGGATGAGCTTTATAATACTTGCGTTGAATACAGAGAAAAAATTGCTCCGTACGTTTGCGATACGCATACTTATCTGATGAACGCACTTAAAGAGGGAAAGAACATTTTGCTTGAGGGTCAGCTCGGAACTCTTAAAGACCCCGACTTCGGAATTTATCCGATGGTTACGTCGTCGTCAACGCTTGCGGGCTACGGTGCTGTAGGTGCAGGACTTCCGCCTCATTCAATCGAGGATATAGTCGTTGTTACAAAGGCATATTCTTCAGCTGTCGGCGCAGGTGAATTTGTATCTGAAATCCTTGACGAAAACGAGGCACAAGAGCTTCGTATTCACGGCGGCGATAAGGGCGAGTTCGGCGCTACAACGGGCAGACCGAGAAGAGTAGGTTGGTTTGACTGCGTTGCAACACGCTACGGCGTTGCTTGTCAGGGCGCAACACAGGTTGTTATGACTGCGCTTGATTGTCTTTCTTATCTTGAGGAAATTAAGATTTGTGTCGGCTATGAGGTTGACGGAAAGGTTATCAAGGAATTCCCGACTACTCCTACGCTTAAAAAGTGTAAGCCTGTGCTTAAAACAATGAAGGGCTGGCACTGCGATATTCGTGGTATACGTAATTATGATGAGCTTCCGCAGGAAACAAGGGATTACGTTGAATTTATCGAAAATGAAATCGGTTATCCGATTACAATGGTTTCAAACGGCCCCGAAAGAGAAGCTATTATCTATCGTAATAAATAAATATCGACTTGTGAATAAGCAATTTTGAAAAATATATTTTTATTTATGATTAAGTTATTCACACAGTATTCAACATTTAAAGAGGCGAGAGTATAAAACTCCCGCCTTTTGTTTGTTCGGCAATAGCTGAAAACCCCCGGTTCTACCGGGGGAAACAGAAA
>JAJBVC010000092.1 GCA_020860025.1 Clostridiales bacterium
GGCGGCCCTTATAGGGCCTGTGCAAACCACCAGTTCAACTGGTGGTTATGATTTATCATTTTTATCATATTTGTTTTGACATAATTTGATAATTCTTGACTTTAATTTGCATATATGGTATTTTAAATTTAGAATATTTATCTTTACAATTAACAGAAGATTGAGAGGAAAAAGTTATGTTTTGTAAAAATTGCGGAAGTGCTATGGATAATCTTGCGGCAGTATGCGTAAATTGCGGAGCGCCGACAGGTGCAGGAAATCAGTTTTGCCCTAATTGCGGTAAGCCTACTCCGCCAAATGCGGCTTTTTGTACTACGTGCGGAGTTGCGCTTAATAATATGTACGCACAAAATCAAGGCGGTGTGAATAACGCAAAGTCAAAAATGGCGGCAGGTCTTTTAGCAATATTTTTAGGAACACTCGGTATTCATAATTTTTATCTTGGATATACAACAAAAGCTGTAATTCAGCTCGTTGTGTCTCTTGTTTTATCTTGGACAGTTATTGTGCCGATAGGTATTTGGATTTGGGCTATTGTTGAGGCTGTTCAAATTTTTTCAGGCAAAATTCCCGATGCAAACGGTGTACCTCTAAAAGATTAGATTAGATAAAATATGTTCCCTCTGTCAATCGGCGGAGGGATTATTTTTTTAAATGGCAAGAAAATGTGCATTTACCCGTTTTGGCGAAAAAGAATACCTCTCATTCTTGCATTATCTTATGAAATAATATATAATACTAACTTAATACTACATATTTTTCTTTGGAGGATTTGTATGGAAAAAATTCTTGTTCTTGATTTTGGCGGTCAGTACAATCAGCTGATTGCACGCCGTGTACGTGACCAAAAGGTTTACGCCGAAATCCTGCCTTACACTACCCCGATTGACGTTATAGAGAAAAACAATTACAAGGGTATAATTTTCACGGGAGGGCCCAATTCCGTTTTTGATATGGAATCTCCTCATTACAGCCCCGATATACTTAAGCTCGGAGTGCCTGTTTTGGGAATTTGTTACGGCTGTCAGCTTATTGCGTGGATGGGCAGCGGTGATGTTAAGACTGCGCCTAAAAGCGAATACGGTAAAATCAATTTTAAGTTAAACGATTCTCAATCATCTCTTTTTAAAGATGTGCCCGATTCGTCTGTCGTTTGGATGAGCCATACAGACTATATTTCTGCGCCGCCAAAGGGATTTGAAATTCTCGGAACAACCGATGACTGTCCGTGCGCCGCTATGGCAAATGCCGATGAAAAAATTTATGCTGTTCAGTTTCATCCCGAGGTTACGCATACACAGTTCGGCTCTCAGATTCTTCACAATTTTATTTACGAAATATGCAAATGCTCCGGCGACTGGGTTATGGATAATTTTATTGAAACAACCGTTGCAAAGCTCAAAGAGCAGATAGGCGATAAAAAAGTAATTCTCGGTCTTTCCGGCGGAGTTGATTCGTCTGTTGCGGCAGGTCTGATTTCACGTGCTGTCGGTAATCAGCTTACGTGCGTTTTTGTTGACCAGGGACTGATGAGAAAAGATGAGGGCGATTTTGTTGAAAAGACGTTTACTTCACTTTTTGATATGAATTTTGTTCGTGTCAACTGCGGCGAAACTTTTCTTGCAAAGCTCAAAGGAGTTACAGACCCCGAAGAAAAGCGTCATATTATCGGCACAGAGTTTTATAATGTTTTTTGGGACGAAATCAAACGTCAGAGCAATGACGAACTCGGCTATTTTGCCCAGGGTACAATTTATCCCGACTGTATCGAGTCGGGCAAAGGCGACGCCGATAAAATTAAAACTCATCACAATAAAGTAAAAATGCCCGATGACGTTCAGTTCCTCGGATTGATTGAACCTCTTTGCGATTTGTTTAAGGATGAGGTTCGTAAAGTCGGCGAAAAACTCGGTATTCCAAAAGAGCTTGTTTGGCGTCAGCCGTTCCCGGGCCCGGGTCTCGGAGTTCGTATTATAGGCGAGCTTACCGCCGATAAAATTAAGGTTCTTCAGGAAGCGGATTGGGTGCTTCGTGACGAGATGGCAAAGAACGGATATGAGAAGAATTTGGCGCAGTTTTTCTGCGTGCTGCCCGATGTTAAAACAGTCGGAGTTATGGGCGACCACAGAACTTATGACCACCTTGTCGCCATTCGTGCCGTAACTACAGATGATTTTATGACTGCCGATTGGGCAAGAATACCGTATGATATTCTCGCAAAGGTTTCAAACCGAATCACGAATGAGGTTGAACACGTAAACAGAGTTGTGTATGATATAACATCAAAACCCCCCGGCACAGTAGAGTGGGAATGATGGACAAAATCCCCGAAAGCATACATTAAGATCATGGTGAATATTGTATTTACCTGTATTCAATGTTCTTAATCGATTATGTTTTAATGCTTTATTGTAAACAATAACCTTTGCGATAGGAGGAATGAATATGAATTTTGACAAAGGTGCAACTCAAAATGTCAGGAATATTGCGAAAAAATGGATAGCTGATAATATACCTGCGATTGCGGATATGATAGATTGCGGCTTGCCTGAATACGATGATCGATTAAAGCTTTGGAGAACAAGCATTAAACCCAAAAATGAAGAAATATCTTTAGGAGAAATTCGTGTTAATGCAGGCATGACAGAAGTTGTAGATTATCCGGATAAACGTTTAATATTGGAAAGATTTAAAAAGAAAAATAATAAAAATGATGTTGGCAAAAAACGAAAAAATCTTTTTATACCAGCTCCGATTCCCAATAAGGTTATATTGGGAGATTGTATTAAAACGCTTGAGTCATTCCCGCCAGATACTGCGCAATTAATAGTTACATCTCCTCCATATTATAACGCCAAAACAGAATATTCGGAATACGTTGACTATCAAGAGTATCTTGACTTTTTGCGCAAGGTCTTTATACGATGCCATCAAGTACTTTCAGAAGGTAGATTTATAGTTGTGAATGTGTCACCGGTATTGATTAAACGTACATCGCGAAATACTTCCAGCAAAAGAATTCCTATTCCATTTGATATACATAAAATATTGGATGGCATTGGTTTTGATTTTATTGATGATATTATATGGAAAAAACCTGAAGGTGCAGGATGGAATTTAGGTCGTGGAAGACGATTTAAAGCCGATCGCCATCCATTACAGTATAAGCCGGTAACAGTTACCGAATATGTTTTGGTGTATCGAAAGCGTACTGATAAACTTATCGATTGGAATATTAGAAATCATTATAATCCAGAATTGGTTAAAGAGTCACGAATAGACGGTGACTATGACGTGACAAATGTTTGGGAAATTCATCCCGGTTACAATAAACAACATCCAGCAGTTTTTCCAGATGAACTGGTTAGGCGCATAATTCGATATTATTCATTTAAAGATGATATGGTTTTAGATCCATTCGGAGGTTCTGGAACGGTTGGTCGTGTTGCATATCAAATGGGAAGACGATTTCTTTTAATAGATAAGGAACCAAAGTATTTTGAGTTAATGAAAAATACAATTTCTAATTTAGTGGATGGCAAAAATATAAGAGTAGATTATTTAGTGGATGATGAATTTGAGGAGGATTAAATATAAATGGATTATTTAGTGGAGCAATACAATTCTTGGATGAATGATAACATTGCGTTAACGAACGCTTTCTCTGAAACTTCTATGAGACAAATGGCTATACAATTATTGTTAGGCAAAAATTATCGTTTGATTACAGAGAACAACACTAAAAGTAAATTAGCATTAACATATTTATGGATATCAGAAGTAGTTAAAAATGCGCAGAATGAATTTGGCGGGGAATGGAAAGTTAGACTTGTTGATGATTTAAATAATATTCGACATAGAACACCGGAACAAGATAATTTAATGTTTTGGCTGGCAGGTCTTACAAAGAAAACGTCAACAAATTTAGGTGTATCTAAAAACAATTTAGCGGATATTATTGTAAGTCTTCAAGATCATATAGGACAATTATTGGAAAGAATACAACATGATGAATATATTGATAATACCTGGTTATTAATGATGGCGGGATCAGCGACGTTATACATAAGAGGCTCCGATAAGTCTAGAATTGGTAAAATATTAGAAGGTGTCTTGATTCGTTCAATGCTCAATATTTTAGGCTTGAGAGAAAACGAAAATTTTTGGATGAATATAGATAGAGATGCAGAAGTGGATAGGGAAACTGATTGCGAAATCGAAACAATGAGAGGAAGAATTCGTGTTGAAGTGGGTTTAATTTCATCAGAAAATCAAGAAGTTATTGAAGATAAAATTGGTAGAGTAGGGACAAATGGAGTTGTGCTGTTTGATAAAGTGGGCGGAAATACAAGAATTTATGACACTGCAGACAGGCATAGAGTAAAGTTGATTCAGATACGTAACAATCAACCACTTGTGGAAATGTATAGACACTTATATAGGTTGGTTAATTTAAATTTGAATACACCTCCTGAATTAGAAGATGATATTATAAATGCGGTTGATAATTTACCAAGTGATATATTCAGAGTGGAGGATTAAAATATTGTATAATTAATTATCCGTGATACTATTTTGATACTAAAAAAATTGAAAGCAAGAAATAACGGAGGAAAAAACGTATAAAACGAATAAATAAAGCAATAAAAACTAAACAGATATGTTTAATATTAGAAAACATTTGCCGAGTGGGAATGATGGACAAAATCCCCGAAAGCCTTTATTTAAAAGGGTTTGGGCACTTCAAGAAGTCTTTTGATAACAAATTGATAACAGTTGTATAATAGCCATTATTCTTGTAATCTGGTGTTTTAGGGTAAAGAACAATATCTTGTGGCTCACAAAAACACCAGATTAAACATTAAACCCCGTACTGACAAATTTCGTCAGTACGGGGTTTTGCCGTTATTATTTGTTTTCAACCAACTCATTAAAATCCAAACCATAGGTTTTTTCCAAAAACTCAAGGGTTTTAATAATACCAAGTCCAATAAATAACTCATTAGAGCCAAATTTGTATTTTATGTATTTTACGGCTTCTGGTGTAATATCTTCGTCACTTAAAAGAGATGCTGTATGGATATTAGTTCTAACTTTCGCGAACTCCCCTGATTGTTTCCTAATATTTACAGGGTATCTAAATTCACACCCCTCAACATCATTCCATCCATCATAAGAATTTGGATTGTAGCATTCTGAACCTATAATTTCTTCAATATCTGCAATTAGAGCGCAGAGTTCTTTATTAAGTTTCATATAGAAAGCCACCTCATTTCTTTAATTTAACTTATCCTTAAAGGTTTCTACAAGAACATTGTTGAGTTTCTGTGACGGAACTTCCGCCCAATGCATCCGTTAGGTCTGCTTTATCGACAGACTGAAGAGACACCTAAAAAGGTGTCTCTTTGGTGGGAACAACAGGGCTCGAACCTGTGACCCTCTGCTTGTAAGGCAGATGCTCTCCCAGCTGAGCTATGCTCCCGTCAGCGTTATAATTATATATCAACGCAATTTATTTGTCAAGAAAAATATGCCTAATCTTTGAGAATTTACCAAATTTGAGATTGGCAGATGGTAAAAACTTTTTTAGTAAATGAATATTCTTTGAATGCACAAACGGTTATACCAATGCACAGTACCACTCACGAAACGCTTAATTTCTATTTACATTCTCTTTTTTGATAAAGCGGCTGCAACACCGTTAAAAGTGTGTTATGACAAGTATCACAAGCTCCGCAATGAAATATTCCACCACGGTAACGGTAACGACTTTTTTAACAAGCTTTTTATGATTAAGCTTATCCCTCATACACATCATACCTAAAATTATTCCGGCGCCGCCCATAAGTATCGCAACAGCCTTGAAGGTTTTGTGCTTAACTCTCTTTTTATCGTTGCTCGCATTTCTCTTGTCGATAAGTACAAGAATAAATCCTGCAATATTTATTATAACAAAATATGCCGCAAAAATATAAAAAGCTAATAGATTTGTATTGTTATCTTCTGTGCTAGCCGAGGCAAGTGCCTGCATATCGGCGTCTTCAACTGTATCGGCGTCATCTTCGTCAGACTCGGCAGAAGATGTATAGCCGTCAATCATAGCCTCTCTGTAAGACTCGATAAGCTCGTCGTCAATACCGGCTTCGTTGCACCATGAAGCGACTTTTTCCTGAATATTTTTACCGACAAACGAGTTAAAATATGACACTAAATCAATCCAGTTTCCCGATGTTCTGAGACGGTCGGTATAATCGGCGCCGCTGCTAAAGCAGGTAAGCTCGTAATCCTTGTCGCAATCCGCTTGAGAAACGCCCAAAAGAGCCTCGAGCAAAAAGCATATTGTACCTGTTCTGTCCGCACCGGCGGCACAGTGAATATATGTCGGAATACCGTTTATTACATTTTTCATAACCTGTTCAAGGCACTTGGCTGTTACGGTATATGAATCGCCGTTTAAATTTACATGGTTGATGTAAGAATCCTGCGGAAGCGCAAATCTCTGATAACCGACATCATCGCCCAAAGCCGATTCGTAAACAGGAGTTTCGTCCTCGTCACGCAGGTCTATTTCGTACCCGATACCACAAGCGTTTACAAGGTAATTTTCGTTGCTTTCGTTGACAAAAACAGTTGTTTGCTCGCTTTGATTTGTATACTCAAGCTGCGAACCACGGTAAATCAAGCCGTATTTTACAGTTCCTTCATCACATTCCCATCCGCCTATGTCACGGCAGTTATAAATATCAGTCAGATAAATCATTCTCAGCGTTCCCGTAGCTTTTATCCGTCCGCTGTCAACTGTTGTTGAATCGCTGTTTTTAACCGTGTATGTATAAATATGCTCGGGAATAAGATTATAAATCGTATATTCTCCCTCTTCGGCAGAATCTGTCCACGATTCCTCGGTATCTTCATCATAAAGAGTTATGGTTGAACTTTGAGAAATTGAAATCGTATAGCCCTGCGGCTTGTCGTATGTTTTGATTTCAGGGTCGCTCAACGCTGCCATTACCGTGACGTCAGAATAATTTGAGTCGTTATATGCACCTTCGGCAACATCGAGATAAATGCTTGTCTGTTCGTTCATTTGGTCAAACGAAACGATATTATCATTTGCCAAAGCATTGACCGGTGTGATAAAAAAGCATATTGCGCAAACGGCTGAAAACAGTGAAAATATCTTGCCTTTTTTCATATTGTTTCTCTATCTTTCAAATCATTTTTTGTCAAATCATTTTTGTGATGAGGTTATTTTATACTGTTTATAAACGGATGTCAACCGATACACAGAGCGGAATACTCGGTTTCGGTTGTTTTGTTTTAATGCGATATTGTACCTTGTGATGTTTTGAGGTGAAGATTTACAGTCGACCGCTACAGATTATTTGACTTTGAGCAAATGATTTCAAAAAGATATTTAATTCTTTCGCTTTCATTATTCAGGTAAAGATAGCCGAACAGAGCTTCAACACCTGTCGCACAGTGATATTCGCTTTCGCTTGCACTTTTAGGTGAATGACCGACTTTAGCATTTCTGCCACGCTTAAATACCGCAAGCTCGTCTTCGGTAAGCGTGTCCTTGATTTTTTCAAAAGCAACAGTCTGCGCCTTTGCGGACACATATTTAACGCTTTCCTTATGCAGGTCGTTTACGGGTCGGTTTGCGTCTGTCACAAGCGTTTCACGAACTAAAATTTCATATATGCAGTCGCCGATAAACGCTAAATTAAGAGGGCTTAACTGCTTGGGATTAACATTCTTATCAATAAATCTCATAGCTTTTACGGGACATATTCAAATTCAATATCATAGATTGAAACTATGTCGCCCTCCTGAATTCCTTTTTCTCTTAAAGCGTCAAAAATACCGCTTTTTTCAAGCACTCGCTGCATATATTGAAGCGCCTCGTAATCATTTATGTCAATTCCTTTAAGAACCTTTGGAAACCAGCTTGCCTCAACAATATAATAATTGTCGTCCTCAACCGTAATTTTAAAGCCCTTGTCGTCCTTGATGAGAGCGTCGAGAGGGATTTCCTCTGTTTCATATTCCTTAATCGGCGGAAGAGTTTGAAGCTTGTTCCACACAGCGTTCATAAGCTCACGTGTACCCTCGCAGATAGGGGCGCATATCGAATAATATTCGTAGCCTTTATCCTCAACATATTTTTTGAAATTCTCAATTTGTTCGGGCTCAGCCATATCAATTTTGTTGCCTGCAACGATTTGAGGCTGTTTTGCAAGCTCGGGATTAAATTTAAGAAGCTCGGAGTTGATTTTTTCAAAATCGTCAATAGGATTTCTGCCCTCGCTGCCGCTCACGTCAACAATATGCACAAGCAGACGACAGCGTTCAACATGGCGCAAAAACTCGTGACCCAATCCGATACCGTCGCTTGCGCCCTCAATAAGACCGGGAATATCAGCCATAACAAAGCTGTTTCCCTCACCCATATAAACAACGCCGAGGTTTGGTACAAGCGTTGTAAAGTGATAATCGGCAATTTTCGGCTTCGCCTGACTTACAACTGAAATAAGACTTGATTTTCCGACTGACGGATAACCGAGCAGACCAACGTCGGCAAGAAGCTTCAACTCAAGAGTAATATCCCATTCTTCACCGGGCATACCCGGCTTTGCAAATCTCGGAACCTGCCTTGTAGGCGTTGCAAAGTGGATGTTGCCCCAGCCGCCTTTACCGCCCTTTGCGGCAACAAACCTGTCGGTCTTGCTCATATCAGCCATAACTGCACCTGAGCTTTGTTCACGAATAATTGTTCCTCTCGGAACTCTGATTTCAAGGTCGGGAGCCTTTTTGCCGTATTGACGTGAGCCTCTGCCGTTTTCACCGTTTTTTGCAACATATTTGCGCTTGTATCTGAAATCGGCAAGAGTTGCCAAATTATCATCAACGACAAAAACAACGTCGCCGCCTTTTCCGCCGTCACCGCCGTCGGGACCGCCCGCAGCTACATATTTTTCACGGTGAAACGCAACAGCACCTGCTCCGCCGTCACCGCCTTTTATTTTTATTTTTGCAATATCGACAAACATAGCTTACATCCTTTACTTTTTCAAAAAGATAGTTAATTTAAATTATTTATGCTGCTGTCACTCAAATAATATTAATAATATTAACAATATTAACAAAAAACACGTTAAAAAGCAATGCTAAAATAATTTTAACATACCACTGATGCGTTCTGTTTCACAATAGCATAATAAAAGCACCCTTGATTTTTCAAAAGTGCTTAAATATCATTTAATTGGTTCAATACCACATAACTATATATTTTTCAGGAATTTTTGGGTCGTCTTTTAATCTTTCAAGTCCATTTTTTGCCATTGACATATAAGCCTTAAAAGGTGTATCAAAACTTGTTAATTTTTTATCTATAACAGTAAGATTTTTTAAATCAACTTTTAAATATCCTATTTCGTTACTATCTTCAGGAATATAATTTGCTTCAATATATTCATCAGTTTTTTTGATGTTTTTTAATGTTACCATAATAT
>JAJBVC010000158.1 GCA_020860025.1 Clostridiales bacterium
TAACGGGACTTTACAAGTAGATTAAATTATATTATAATATAGTCTGTAAAATAAATAATATATTTTTTGGAGGGATTCGCCTTTATGGGCAGTGGACTGCGAAGGCTGTTTAAAAAAGAAAGTTCAACAGAGGAAGAAATTAAACAACTCGTTGAGGGTGACGAGGAGGTTGGTGAGTTAGAAAAAAACCAGCGTGAAATGATTAACAACATTTTTGAGTTTGACGATTTGAACGCAGGCGATATTATGACTCACAGAACAGATATTGACGCTGTTGATTCTGACGGCTCTATTGAAGACGTTGTTCAGCTCTCGATTGAACACGGCCGTTCAAGAATTCCCGTTTTTAACGAGGATTTGGACGATATTTGCGGTATAATATATGTAAAGGATTTGCTTAAGTTTGTAGGGACAAAAATATCTTCAGATGAAAAATTAAGCAATTATATTCGTAAACCGTTATTTGTACCCGAAACTATTCCGTGCGGAAAGCTTTTTGCCGAGATGACCGAAACAAGAATAATGCTCGCTATAGTTGTTGACGAATACGGCGGTACTGCGGGACTTGTTACTATGGAGGATGTGCTTGAAAGCATTGTCGGAAACATACGTGACGAGTATGACGGAGAGGAAAAGGATTCCGTAACCCAGATTGATGAAAAAACATTTACATTTGACGGTGTTACCGACATTGACGAGGTGCAAAAGGTTCTAAATGCCGAATTTCCGGAGGGCGATTACGATACGCTTGCGGGATTTGTTATAAATCTGCTTGGATTTTTACCGACGGGAAATGAGAATGAAAACGCCACAGCAACCTATCAAAATTTTACATTTACTGTGCTTGATGTTGACGAGCGCAGAATTGAAAAAATAAAAGTCGAAAAAAACAATTAAGGAAGAAATAATGATTGAACAGGTAATTCAGTTTGAGGCTATGGAGCAGGCGGTAAGTCTGTTCGGCAGCTTTGATGAAAATGTAAAGTTAATAGAAAAAGAATATGACGTGTCTATTATTTCAAGAGGTTCTGATTTAAAGGTCGTCGGCGATGCCGAAAATGTTTCAAAAGCGGTTCGAGCACTAAATTCGCTTCTTGTGCTGATTAGCAAGGGAGAAAATCTGTCAGACCAAAATGTCCGTTATGTAATGTCCCTTGTAAATGAGGGCAATGAGGACAAAATAAATCAGATAACCAACGGCTCAATCTGTATTACCTCAAAGGGCAAGCCTGTTAAGCCCAAAACTATCGGGCAGAAGAAATACTGCGAGGCTATTGCTCAAAATACAATTACATTCGGAGTAGGCCCTGCCGGTACCGGTAAGACTTATCTTGCGGTTGCAATGGCGGTTGCCGCTTTTCGTGCTAAAGAGGTCAACCGAATTATACTTACACGTCCCGCTGTTGAAGCAGGCGAGAAGCTCGGCTTTTTACCCGGTGATTTGCAAAGTAAGGTAGACCCTTATCTGCGTCCGCTTTACGATGCGCTGTTTGATATGCTCGGTGCGGAAAATTTTCAGCGTTATCAGGAACGTGGCGCCATTGAGGTCGCACCGCTTGCCTATATGCGTGGCAGAACGCTTGACGACAGTTTTATAATTCTTGACGAGGCGCAGAATACAACGCCTGAACAAATGAAAATGTTTTTAACACGTCTCGGTTTTCGCTCAAAGATGGTTATTACCGGTGATATAACTCAAATAGATTTACCCGACGGTAAAAAGTCAGGGCTTAAAAAGGTTATGCGTATTCTTAAGGACGTTGAGGATATTGCTATGTGCACATTCAGTCAAAAGGATGTTGTACGTCACCGCCTTGTTCAGGAAATAGTAAAGGCATATCAAAAATATGACGAGGAGAGGAATAAGTAATGGAATCGGTAAAAGTAGTAATTTCAAACGACCAAAAATCTGTAAAGATACCGACAGGTATACGAATGTTGATTCGTCGCTGTTGTCATGCCGTTTTGGAGCTTGAGAAATTTGACGGCTCTGCTGAGGTCAGCGTTCGTTTTGTTGATAATGAACAGATTAGACAGCTTAACCGTGATTACCGCAATATCGACAGGGAAACCGATGTTTTGTCATTTCCGCTCGGCGAAAACGGTCATTACGACATTAACCATGATACAGGCGCAAAGCTCCTCGGCGATATTGTTATATCTGTTGAAAAGGCTGTGGAGCAGGCTGAACTGTACAATCATCCGCTTCAAAGAGAAATAGGCTTTTTAACTGTTCATTCAATGCTTCATCTTCTTGGCTATGACCACGAAAACGGCGGACTTGAAGAGGTACATATGCGTGAAAAGGAAGAAACTGTGCTGACACAAATCGGACTTAAACGTGACAACAGTTACTATATGGGTGATGACTAATGACAAAAACTGCGTTTATAGCCATTGTCGGCAAGCCGAATGTAGGCAAATCCTCACTTATGAACAAAATGCTGGGGCAGAAAGTTGCGATTGTTTCTTCAAAGCCGCAGACAACAAGAACTAAAATTATGGGCGTTCTTACTCAGGGCGAAACACAGCTTGTATTTACGGATACGCCGGGATTTCATCGTGCGCATAATAAGCTTGGCGAAAAAATGAATGAAGCGGTTGGCGATACTGTCGGCGGTGTTGACGCTTGCCTGTTTTTGACCGAGCCGTCGGGAGAGCTTAACGAGCAGGAGCTGCAGCTTCTTGATATGTTTAAAAAGCAAAAAATGCCCGTAATTCTCGCAATCAATAAAATTGATATGCTTAAGGATAAAGAAAATCTTTTACAGCGGATTGCTTATCTTAATTCAATGTATGATTTTACAGCCGTTGTTCCTGTCAGCGCTCAAACAGGCGAAAATGTAGATGAGCTTCTGGACGAGCTTGACAAGCTTGCTTTCGAGTCGCCTCACTTTTTTCCGGATGATACATTGACTGATCAGCCCGAACGTGTGCTTGCGGCTGAAATAATACGTGAAAAAATTTTGCGTCTTATGGATAAGGAAGTTCCTCATGGTATTGCTGTTGCGGTTGAAAAAATGCACGAGCGTGACGATAAGGATATTTTAGATATTGAAGCAACAATTTACTGTGAGAAAGAGAGTCACAAGGGTATGGTTATCGGTAAAAACGGTGCAATGCTCAAAAAAGTATCAACTTATGCACGTCAGGATTTGGAACGATTTTTCCAAATTAAAGTGAATCTTCACTGCTGGGTAAAAGTAAAAATTGACTGGCGAAACAGAGAAGGTCTGATTCATAATTTCGGACTGGATTAATATGGCACAAATTTTATACACCACCATAGGATAAACTATCTTTGGTGGTGTTAGTATTGTTGATAAAGCAGTCATAAGCACGCTCGTTAGTAAAACAGTATGTGGATTTTACTTTAGCATTTTTACGGTAAAATTGTCTTGTTAAAACGAACTGTTTAAAAGTGTCAAAGAGCCGAAGCTCTTGACCCTTTTGAGCGTTTTAAGCCTTTTGGTCAGAAGCAGTACACACGTACAGCAATCCTCCCAAAATGCTTAATTCTGACTGCTTTCTCAACATACTCATCGTGCAGAATTTATTATTTGTCTTTTCTACACGATGGCACCACCATATTGATTTTATCTTTGGTGGTGTTTTATATGACAGATGATTTTTGGAATTTATTTCTATCAACGGGCAGCGTGCAGGATTATTTAAAATATAAAGATAACGAAAAGGCAGAAAACGATGGCGACAGTTACAAAGGGTTTAGTAATCAAAGAGCAGACAGTGGGGGAGAGTGACCGCTTAATCACAATTCTTACCGCCGATTACGGTCTTGTCCGTGCTTTTGTTCGTGGCGCTAAGCAAATTAAAAATAGGCTTGCATCGTCAACATCGCTTTTTGCGTATGCACAGTTTTCACTTTACCGTGGACGTGAAGCGTATACTGTTGACAGTGCTGAGCCTATTGAAGTGTTTTTTGAATTAAGGCAGGATATTGAAAGGCTTGCTCTTGCTCAATATTTTGCACAGCTTGCGTATGAGCTTGGCGATGAGGATCAGCCTTGTGAAGAAATGCTGTCTGTTTTGCTGAATGCACTTCATTTGCTTTGTATGGCAAATAAAGATGTACGGATTATAAAATCCGCCGTTGAACTGCGTCTTCTTTCACTCGGCGGTTATATGCCCAATATTCTTGCTTGCGCCTCCTGCGGTACATATGAAACAAATGTGATGTATTTCGATACTCTTGACGGCTGTATATACTGCGAAAACTGCGGTAAGGCAGGAGCCGTTTTGTGCCGTAAAAATGTAATAACCGCAATCAGATTTATTTGTCTTACTGAACCAAAGAGGATTTATTCATTTACGCTTGACGAGGAAAATCTCTCTGTATTATCGTCGGTAAGTGAAAAATACTTGATTTCAAGAATACAGCGTAAACTTCCCACTCTTGATTTTTATAAAAGTTTGTTTAGTAGTTTATAGATTTTGTTGGTTAATATAAAATTTTAAATTGCTTCTATAAGCGTATGATAATATGACAGATTTTGATGCAATACTGAAAGCAGGCAGTATAAAAAATTACATAGCCTCGGAAAGGTAAATGATGGATAAAAATTATAAAACACTTGAGCTTGATGTTATACTTGAAAAACTTGCAGACGAATGTTCCTGTAAGGATGCTGCCGATTTGGCACGTTCGCTTACGCCAAGCACCGATATGTCGGAGGCTGAGCTTTTGCTGTCGCAGACAGAAGATGCTTTTTCACTGCTTGCACGTTTTGGCGCACCGTCGTTTTCAGGTCTTGAAAATGTTAATAATCCGCTTCACAGAGCGGCTGCCGGAGGCTCTCTTAATCCAAAAGAGCTTCTTAATATCGGCTACTGCCTGCGTGCTTTAAGAACGCTCGATGAATGGCACGGTCATTGCAGTTCGGTTCATACTAATCTTGATTTCTTTTTTGAGAGCGTTACCGTGAATAAATATCTTGAAAGCAAAATTTTTTCTTGTATTTTAAATGAAGAGGAAATTGCTGACAAGGCTTCGGACGCCCTTTACGATATTCGCCGTAAAATACGTTCAAAGGAAAATTCAATACGTGAAAAACTTGACGGTATGATTCATTCTGCCCATTATCAGCAGTATTTGCAAGAGGCGATTGTAACACAGAGAAACGGACGTTTTGTAGTTCCCGTAAAGGCGGAATGTAGGGGTAATGTACCCGGTCTTGTACTTGATACCTCATCATCGGGAGCGACAGTTTTTATTGAGCCGTCATCAGTCGTTGAGGCAAATAATGATATTAAAGTTTTGCAGGGCAAAGAACGTGACGAGATAATGCGTATTCTTTCAGAGCTTTCATTAGAATGCGGCACTTTTGCCGATTCAATTAAACATTCATATGAAAGTGCGGTAATGCTTAATCTTATTTTTGCCAAAGCTCATCTTGCTTATAAGATGAAAGCGACAAAGCCGATTTTAAATAATGACGGAATTATAAAATTAAAAAAAGCACGTCATCCTCTTATTGACCCTAAAAAGGTTGTTCCGACAGATATTTCTCTCGGCGAAGAGTATGACACACTTGTTATTACAGGGCCTAACACCGGCGGTAAAACCGTGTCGCTTAAAACACTTGGGCTTCTGAGCGCAATGGCGATGTGCGGTTTACTGCTTCCTGTTGCCGACCGTTCAAGAGTTGCCGTGTTTGACAGAATTTTAGTTGATATAGGTGACGAGCAAAGCATTGCCCAATCGCTGTCAACATTTTCATCACATATGGTGAATATTATCGACATTATGAATAATGCAGACAGTAACAGCCTTGTCCTGATTGATGAACTCGGCGCAGGTACAGACCCTGTTGAGGGTGCTGCGCTTGCTGTTTCTATTATTGAAAATTTACGTAAAAAGGGTGCTGTTATCGCAGCAACAACGCATTATGCGGAACTAAAGGCATATGCTCTTGATACTGACGGTGTTACAAACGGCTGCTGCGAATTTGACGTTGAAACGCTTCGCCCGACTTACAGACTTTTAATCGGCGTTCCCGGCCGCTCAAATGCGTTTGCCATTTCCGAACATCTCGGTATGGAGCAATCGGTCGTAAATCACGCAAAATCGCTCGTTGGCAATGATAACAGAGCGTTTGAGGATGTACTTGAAAAACTTGAAAAATCTCGCAAGGCACTTGATGATGAACGTAAAATTGCCGAGGAAATGACCGAACGTGCAAGAAAAACAGAGGAGCGTGCAAATTCCGAGCGTGACAAAATTGAAACGCTTAAAAAAAGAGAACTTGATAAAGCGAAGCGTGAAGCTCAAAAGATGATTGACGCCGCTAAAAGAAAGTCTTCGGAATTTTTGCTTGAGCTTGAAAAACTCAAAAAGGAGCAGACTCAAACTAACGCAACCGAAATTGCTCGTAAAACACGCCGTGTCGTTAAATCTCAAATCGGCGAAATGGATGATTTAATCAATCCCGCACAGCTTGCTGAAAATTGGGACTATGATTACAAACTGCCGAGAGAGCCGATTGTAGGCGACAGAGTTATTGTAAAAGGTATAGGTGAGGGCGAGGTCGTTGAAGTCGGCGATAAAATTCTTGTAAAATCAGGTATGCTGAAAACGAGAGTTAAGCTTTCCGATATAATGATTATGGAAAAGCCAAAGGAAAAGAAAAAGACTGCCGGGCATAATCTTTACCGAACATCATCCCGTGCCGACAGCGATGTTAAAACCGAGCTTGATTTGCGTGGCGAAACTGTTGACGAGGCTATAGGTGAGCTTAGTATCTTTATTGATAAATGTATACTTAACAGTATTGACGAAATCAGAATTATTCATGGCAAGGGTACAGGCGCATTAAGAAGCGCCGTTACAGATTATTTGAGAACGCACCCGAATATTGCCGAATACCGCTTGGGAAAATACGGCGAGGGTGAGAACGGAGTAACAATCGCTAAATTAAAATAGAAAAATAATAAGAGATAAAATATGTTAATGATAAACCGCTGATTTGTATGGAATGTTTAGGCTTTGTTGACGGATTATTTGTTTCTCAATGTGATAGAAAATCCAAATGAAAACATTTATTTTAATCACTGTTTACGATAATTTCTAAAAGTTTACTTGTAGCAACTGATTTTTCATCTGTGCTTTTAACGATGCAGATGTTCCTGCTTTTCAGTGGGTCTTTAACATTGATTTTTCGCACCGTGCCTTTAGCGATTGCATCTTTTGCGAAATCTGATACAACACAGCTTATACCTAAATTCTTTTCGGCGAAGCGTACCAGCAGAGGGCTTGTTGCTAACTCAAATTTTGGATGAGCCAAATAATTTCGCTTTTCAAATTCACTTTCAATATATTGACGTGTGCTGGTGCATTTTTCCAAAAGAATAAGTTCATCGCTCGGAAGTTCGTTAACATATACATTGTCAATATTGCAGCTGTTGCCGCATATGAAAATATCTTCGATTTTTTTGACGGGGATTACGTCAAATTTATTTTCAATTATGACAGGCTCGCTCACTAAGGCAAAATCTATTACACCCTTCTTCAGCAGACTGATGGTCTGTGGAGTAGGGTTATTTGTTATTTCAATTTTGATGTTAGGAAATTTTTTGTGAAAGCTCTCTAAATACGGCAGTAAACAATATTCAAGCGTCATATCGCTTGCGCCGATTCTGATTTTTCCTGAATTCAATTCAAGCATTGATTGAAGCTTTCTTTCACCCGAATCAAACGATTTAATTCCATTTGAAATATATTCGTATAAAACTTCTCCCTCGGCAGTCAAAGTAACGCCCTTTGGTTTTCTTACAAATAACTGACAGCCGATATTTTCCTCAAGTTGATGAATACATTGACTCACAGCAGGCTGAGAAATATACAGCTGTTCTGCAGCAAGAGTGATATTTTTGCAATTTGCAACACTGTAAAATATTTTGTACCAATCATAATCAATATCCATTACTACCAAAACCTTTCGAGTTATCGCATTTTTATTTTATAATTGTCATTGTAAAAAATCAATCTTTTAGTTTTGACTTTCTGTAAAGTATTTGATTTCGCTTTGGCCCGTTTGATATTAAAGTAACTGGTATTTCAAGTTCACGTTCAACAAAGTCAACGAAATCCTTTGCCTCTTTCGGAAGCGCCTCAAAATCAGTGATATTTGTAATATCGCATTTCCAAGACGGCAGATATTTATAAACCGGCTTTGCCTTTTTCAGCAAGTAGGGAAGCGGAAAATTGTTTGTAATCTCGCCGTCAATAGAATATCCTACGCATACAGGAATCGCATCTAAACAGCCCAAAACATCAAGCAAACTAAGAGCAATTTCAGTAGTGCCTTGAAGCATACAGCCGTATTTTGTAGCGACAATATCAAGATATCCCACACGTCTCGGTCTGCCTGTAGTAGCACCGTATTCGCCGTTGTCGCCGCCGCTTTTTCTAAGAGTTTCGGCATCATTTCCAAATATTTCGCAAACAAAATCACCGGCTCCTATGCAAGTGGAATATGACTTTACAACTGTAATTATCCTTTTGATTTCATAAGGCGGTATTCCCGTGCCGACAGAGCCGAAGCCTGCAAGCGGAAAAGATGAGGTAACATATGGATAAATACCACTGTCAATATCACGTAAAGCGCCGAGCTGTCCCTCTAAAAGAATTTCTTTATTTTCTTTCATAGCGTTATTAAGTAAATACGGGCAGTCGCATAAATAATCACTGAGCTTTATTTTTAATTGATTTAAATAAGATATAAATTCGTCAAGTGTTATATCAAGCTCACTGTCGTAAAAAGCCTTGAAATATATCTTTTTATCTTCATAAATTCTCTTAGCCTTTGAATACAAATCGCTACAGTATAATTCAGCTATTTGAATATTTTTCTTTGCATATTTGTCGGCGTAAAATGGCGCAATGCCGGACATAGTTGAGCCAAAGCTGTTCTTGCTGAGCCGTGTTTCTTCAAGCCTGTCCTGAGCCTTGTGAAACGGCAGTAAAAGCTGCGCTCTTGATGACACTGAAATATTGGGATTTATGCCATTTTCGTTCAATAATTTATTTTCATCAAAAAATATATCAGCGTCAAATGCAACATTGCTTGCGATTACGTTAAGTGTATTTTCATTGAAAACACCCGACGGCAGCAAATGCATTACAAATTTACCGTAATCATTGATAACAGTATGACCTGCATTTGCACCTCCCTGAAATCTTACAACAATGTCCGCTTTATTGGCAAGCAAGTCGGTTATTTTACCCTTGCCCTCATCGCCCCAATTACCGCCTACAACTGCTTTAACCATAATGATTACCTCCATATAATTTATTTCGTAATCATCATAGCATTATTCTTTTGAAAGATAAAATATCAATAAATTATCTTACCAATAAGCATAGATTATGATTAAATAATTAAGATTCAGTCAAAATAATATTATCCGAAATTTCAGTATTGATTTCAATAAAAAATTTTTGTCAGTACTTATTTTGAGACTCTGTTATTTTTTATGAAG
>JAJBVC010000173.1 GCA_020860025.1 Clostridiales bacterium
GAAGCTTTCTGTTTCCCCCGGTAGAACCGGGGGTTTTCAGCTATTGCCGAACAAATAAAGCCGTGTAAAGCGAACTACTTTACACGGCTTTATTACTAAATTATTTTTTAGTATCCAATTCTTGAGCTTTACTGTTTTTCTTTTTGAACAGAAGTGAAAATAAAAATCTGCTAAACGGCGCTGCCGCAAACATATTCCAGAAAAATGCCATCGGGAAATTTTTCAGAACCGTGCCAACCCAAATTGCAGGAAGATCCCACCAATTTGCACCGCCTAAAATTAAATTAAAAAGAATTGACGCTACCATACTCATCGTAGGACACATTACGGCAACAGTCCCCGCCTGACGCAAAAGCTGGCAGATATAAGGATTATCCTTTTCGGGATTCGTATGCTTTGCGGCGAAACTTGCTCCAAATTTATTGCCCCAAAGATTAGAAAATATAAATACGAAAACGCCCATATAAAGCGCTTCCTTAAAAGCCTCCCAAAATACAATGTCGGTCATATTGCTAAAACCGCCGGCTGTGAGATTTACACCCATTTTAATCGCAATGTTGTATACCTCCATACCATAAGCCATAGAGTACGACATTATCAATCCGAAAATAACTCCCTGAAATTTTGTCTTTGGCATAATTTACCTCTTCTTATTTATTTAAGTTGTGTTTAATTCTGTATGTTATTGACGACGGATGCTTTCTTCCCCAAAGAACATAAACAATTACCGAAAGCACGTTTGCAAGCGCAATTATCGTAAACATTTTGTTGTAGCCTACAGCGTCAATAAGCACACCTGCGATTCCGCCGCCGAGACCTATGCCTATATCGTAAGCGCAAAGGAATGTTGAGTTAGCCGCACCACGCTCCTGAGGAGTTGAGATGTTGACCGCCATTGCCTGAAGCGACGGTTCAATACCGCCGAATGCGTAGCCTGATAACGCTGCGGAAATTAAAAATGTAATATTATTCGGCACAATCGCAATCAAAAGAAGCGCTACAAGCATACAAACATTGCAGGTATAAACAAAAATCGCTTCGCCCTTTTGGTCGGCGACCTTACCAATAAGAACACGTGTTAAAAACAGCGTTACAGCCATAATTGTAAAGTAAAGTCCGCCCGAAAGAGTAATCTGTGAGCTTTCGTCCGCAAATTTCAGCGTATAATTTTCAAGAGCGCCGTATGTCAAAAGGAAAATAAGAACGACAGCTGAAGCCGGAAGGGCGTTCTTATCAATAAGTCCCTTAAACGAAAAAGGCTTTTTTTCAATATCAAGCTTCGGCGTTTTCAAAAATCCGATAAGAATCAAGGAAATAAGCATTATTACACTTGCAACAATAAATAAAAGTGTAAAGCTTTTGTTCATAAGCATTTCGCCGATTGCGGGTGCGCAGGCTGTTGCAAGAGCCGTTGCCATACCGAACATACCCATACCCTCAGAAAATCTCTGCTTCGGTATAATATCCGTAGCAATAGTTGAGGTTGAAGTGTTAGAACAAGCAAGCGATATTCCGTGTGCCATTCTCAATACTACCGCAAGCGCTATTGACGAGAGCGCAGTGTAGACAAGCAAATAGCCCATAGGCATAAGCGCCATACCGCAAAGTCCGACAACAAGCACGGCTTTACGCTTTCCGTTATCAAGAATCCAACCGACAAACGGTCTGCATATTACGGCGATAAATGAGAACAGCGTAGCGCACATACCCGAAACGCTGTCCGAATATCCCAAATAGGATATGAAAAACGGAAATGTTGAGAGTATCATCAAATGATTTAGGAAAACCAAAAAGTTAACCGCAATTATGATGATAAAATCTTTGTTCCATAATTTTACGCTGTTTTTTTCTTTTTTCATAAAATAATTACCTCCGATAAAAATAATTGTGCGTAAAAAAATAAAAAACGTGCCCAAATCCAATCTGGATTTACGCACGTTTGCCACTCGATTTATTTCTCGATTTCTATTCATATTTTTCAGCATTTGAATTATAGCACTAAAAAATATAAAAAGTCAAGAATTTTTACTTGTAATCGCTGATACTTTTTTGCACTGTTTCAGTCTCGCCCGTATCGCTTGTAACGATAATTTCGGGGTACCAATTCGATGAGAATTTATAAGGATTATCCTCATTTTGTTCATCATAAATAACCTGTGGGTAATGAACATTATCCTTGTCGCTTGCCGTTGGCAAATCATCCGTATCGTCACGCAAAACACCAACTACAACGAATTTAAAATCATCATGAAAATCAGTCTCGCACACAAATGTTATAAGCTCGTCATTTCGTGTTAAAGTTATACCCGTGTCATAGAGAAAACGGCTTTGCAAACGGTCAAAATAATCCGAAAAACTGTCAGTCGTCATAACCTCTGTAACGCTGTACGGGAAGATGTAACCGTTATCGTCATCGGCATTTGTATTTGTATAATATGCACCAACTATTTTATATGTGTATTCATCATAAAAATCAGAATACAAAACATATTTTTGCGAATCGTTATAAGATTCGGCGTCTTTGTAATACTCCTCCAAATCATCATTTTGAAGATATATTACACGATTGAAAGTTTCAGCACCGCTTGTACTTTTTTGAAGATACACATTGTCATCGCTTTTATTGCTGAAAACGGCTGTTTTTAAATCCAAATCGCCGATTTCAAGATAGCCTGAGGCAGTTGGATTTTCACCCAAAATATCACAGTATTTTTCCATCATTCCGACAGAAAATTCAGCGTCGGGATACTTTTCTTTATAAGGCTCAAGATACGCTTCCTGCGATTTCTGCACGCCGAAAACTGTTCCCAGCACAACAGCAATAACAACAATAACAGCGCCCAAAGCGATAAAGAATTTTTTTGTAAAAATCTTTTTAAAATCAATATTTTTAAGCGTTTGTTTAATTTTGTTTTTTGCATTACTTAAAATATTATTTATCTTTATTTTTATCTTTTTTGTTTTGGACTCTTTATTTTCCTGAGGCTCGTCAAGAGTGTTCTCATTTTGATTTTCGTCAAAACTGCTTTCTCTTGCAAAGTCTATTTTTTCAAGGGGCTTTTTCGGTGACGGCGGCAACGGCTCGCCGCTGTTTTTAAGTTCCTTGTCCTTATTAAAATCCTCAAGAATTTTTAAAATATCGTCTTTTTCACTGCTCATATTATTTAATAATCACCTTTTTAGCATTGCTTACAGCAGTTTCAATCATAATATCAAGATTTTTTATCTGAGCCTCGGCGGCAAGTACGTCGTCGATATGAGGTCTTGTTTTAGGATGCTTCGGAGTAAATACGGTACAGCAGTCCTCATACGGCTGAATTGACGTTTCAAAAGTGTTAATCTTACGTGAAACGGCTATAATTTCCTCCTTGTCCATTCCGATACAAGGACGAAAAACAGGCATATCAACAGCACAGTCTGTACAAGCAAGAGCATACATAGTCTGACTTGCAACCTGCCCTACGCTCTCGCCTGTTATGAGCGCACTGCAATTTTGAAACTTAGCAAGCCTTTCGGCAATCATCATCATAACCCTGCGCATAATTACAGTAAAATATTCTTCGGGGCAAAAATCACGTATCGCTTCCTGGATTTCCGTAAACTTAACAACATAAGTAGTTATAACGCCCGAATATTCGGCAACACGCTTTAAAAGCTCCATAACCTTCATCTCGGCAAGCTCCGACGTATAAGGCGGTGAAGCAAAATGAATTGCACAAAGCTCAATTCCCCTTTTAGCCATCATATATGCCGCAACGGGAGAATCAATACCGCCGCTGATTAAAATTCCGGCTCTGCCGCTCGTTCCTGTAGGCATTCCGCCTGCGCCTTTAATATTATTACCACGGACAAAGGCATACTTGTCTCTTACCTCGACTGTAACGATAATATCGGGATTATGCACATCAACCTTTAGGTTTTTGAATTTTGACAGCAGATAACCGCCGAGTTCTCTGCTGATTTCAGGCGATTTCATAGGGAATTTTTTATCGGAGCGTTTTGCCTCTACCTTAAATGTTTTGGCATCTTCAAGCTGTTCCTTAAGATAAGACTGAGCCGTTTTTTTAATTGAGTCAAAATCCTTTTCGCAAACACAGGCACGTGAAAGTGCAGCAATACCGAACACCTTTGAAATTCTGTCAACAGCATCATCTAAATCTATATCGTCATCGACAGGGTCAACCATAATGGTTGACTGACTTTTTGTAAAAGTAAATTCGCCTAAATCCCTGATTCTCTTTTTCATATTTTTGATGAGTATATCCTCAAACGAACTGCGGTTAAGCCCTTTAAGCGCTAACTCACCGTTTTTTATTAAAATGATTTCTTTCATACGTTTATGTTATCCTTTTGGATGTTTTTTTATCAAATCGTTAAGCGACGAAATGAGCAAATCAACATCTTCTTTTGTATTGTATCTTGAAAAGCTTATTCTTATACTTTTATCTATTATTTCATCACTAAGCCCCATTGCGCTTAAAACGTGGCTTCTTTTGCCTTTTGCGCAGGCAGAGCCGTTGCTGACGTAGACCTGGTAATTTGACGAAAGTTCCTGAATAACCGTCTGACTTCTCATAAAAGTAGGAACATATAAATTTATAATGTACGGTGAAGAATCGGCGGGATTATTTATAACAACTCCGTCAATATCCGAAAGCTTTTGCCTTGCATAAGCGCAAAGCTGTGAAATATTTTCTTTTTGCTCGGAGGCAGACGGCAAAGCCTTTACAGCCGCCGCAAATCCTGCAATAAGCGGTGCGCTTTCGGTACCCGGGCGCAAACGCTGCTCCTGCTCGCCGCCGAATGTAATTGAAAAGTTCTGGCTTGTTAAATGTGCGCTTTTGCTCACGTAAAGCGCTCCGACACCTTTAGGCCCATGAATTTTATGAGCGGAAACCGTAATTAAGTCAGCACCGAGTTTTTTTGCGTTTATCGGTATTTTGCCGTAAGCCTGCACGCAGTCTATATGTATAAGTGCAGGAGCGTTCGCCTTTTTAACAGCACGTGAAATTGATTTTACAGGCATCAAAGTGCCGACCTCGTTATTTATATACATAACAGAAACGAGAATGGTTTTGCTGTTTACAGCGTCAAAAATCTGTTCTTCCGTTATATTGCCGTTTTTATCCGGCTGAAGATATATAACCTCAAAGCCCTGCTTTTCAAGTTCATTGACCGACTGTAAAACACTCTCATGCTCAACGGCTGTAGTTACTATTGTGTTTCCGAGACGTTTTTTTGCCTTAACCGCACCGAAAACGGCAAGATTATTAGCCTCGGTACCGCCCGATGTAAAAATAATTTCTTCACGCTCGGCTGAAAGTGAATTTGCTATTATGGAACGTGCAAGTATTATTTCTTTCATAGCGTCAATGCCTAAATTATGCAGACTTGACGGATTGCCGTAATTGCTCTCCATCATCTTTACTACCGCTTCAACACATTCCCTGCACGGCTTTGTCGTTGCTGAGTTATCGAGATATGCGCTCATATTTTTAACAGTTCCTTTATCTTAAATACGGCGCAAATAGTTTTTGCGTCTTTGATTTCGCCGTTCATTATTCGTGTTACACATTCGTTAATAGGCATTTTCGTAACGTCAAGAAATTCATCGCAATCAAGATTTTGCTCACCGAATGTCAAACCCGTGGCATAATAAAGACGTATAATTTCACTGCAATAACCGGGAGTCGGGTAAATCTCACCGAGCGATTCAAACGTCTGTGCCGTTGCACCGCATTCCTCGCTGAATTCACGCAGGCCGGCTTCCTTTGGGTCTTCACCCTTTTCAAGCTTGCCGGCGGGAATTTCATAAATAGTTTCCTTATAAGGATAACGAAACTGGCGAACAAGCAAAATTTCATTGTTCTCCGTAAGTCCTACAATTCCTACTCCGCCCGGATGATCAACAACCTCACGCTCTGCCGTAGTGCCGTCAACCATCATAACCGTATCGTTATGAACGCTTATAATTCTTCCGCTGAAAATACCCTGAACATCCTCTGTCTGCTCATAAAATCCGAGAGCGATTGATTCAATATCAAATGGCTTGTCTATAATAAATTTCGCTCCCGCTTCAATATGCTCAAATTTTGAGCCATAGCCCCAAAGAACGCCGACGCTGTCAATCATATTTGCTTTTGCGCCGTCTATATCATACTTTTTGTCTCCGACAACAAACATCTCGTTGCCCGAAAATTCAAGCTCCCTTGCGCAGCGTGATATAATATTTGCCTTTGATTCGCAGTCAGCCGTAAAGCTTACACCGCAAATAACATCAAAATATTGTTTAATGCCGAAATGTTCAAGCAATGTTTCAATATAATCCTGTGGCTTTGACGAGGCGATTCCCATTTTGATTCCGTCTTTTTTTAGAGAAAAAAGAAGCTCCTTTATCCCGTCATAAAGACAGCTTTCAAATACACCCTTATTTGTATAGCGTTCACGGAATTTTTTAACAAGCTCCGCCGCCTCAACAGGGTCTGCGCCGAATTTCTCCTGAAATGTTACGAGAAGCGGCGGCCCTATAAAGCAATTTAGTTCTTCATTTTCGGGCGCTTCATAGCCGAAAGCTTCAAGAGCGAATTTTGCACTCTTTTTAATACCCTCTCCGGTGTCGCATATTGTTCCGTCAAAATCAAATATTACAGCCTTGTATTGCATTATCGGTTCACCCTTTTCATAAATTCCTCATCATTAACCAAAAAGCGTTCGATTGTGCCTTTGCCAATCTCATCGCCATTGCCGTTTTTTGCCGTAAGAGAAAAAGTCAAACGTCTGTCCGAAACCTGTTCAAGAACAGCCTGAGCTGTAATAATCTCGCCAACAGCGCTCGGCCTTTTATGAACAATGTTAATTTGAGTTCCGACAGTAGTTTCACCGCTTTCAAGCAGCGACTCACACGCTTTGCACGTTGCCTTTTCCATCAGTGCTATCATTATCGGCGTTCCCAAAACAGGAAGCGAACCCGAACCGACGCTTATTGCAGTGTCGCTGTTTTCAACTTTCATTTGCGCATTGCCGATTAGTTTTTCTTTAAATTCTTTCACTATTAACACCTCGGTTTAATAGTATAACATATTTTTTCACGGTGTACAACACAAAAGAAATGTGATATACTATTTTAAAATAAATATATTATATTTTAGACAGAAGGGACGGCATAAATATAATGGACGCAAAGGTTGAACGTATTTGTATGCTTGATGAGCTTAGAGGATTTGCAATACTTTGTATGATTGTGCACCATGCTTTTCTTGACGTTGGCGACGTTTTGGGAATGTCATGGGGATATGATGTGTTCAACGCACTATGCACTGTTCAGCCGATTTTTTGGGCGATTTTTATTATTATTTCAGGCATATGCTCCCGACTTTCACGAAATACACTAAAACGTGGAATTATTGTTCTTATCTGTGGCTGTATAGTAACTCTCGTCACGGCGGTAATTATGCCGCTAATGGGCTTCGTCGGCGCTGAAATTTATTTTGGAATACTGCACTGCCTCGGCTCGTGTATGATTATAACGGGAATTGTTATGCCCCTCATCAAAAAAACCGATTACCGTATCGGCGCAATTATATCCGCCGTGCTGTTTTTATTTACATACGGAATTGATAAAGGCTCGCTTCTTTTTGGTCTTATACCACTTCCCGACAGCCTTTATCAGTATGATTTTCTTTGTCCGCTCGGTTTTTATTCAAGCACGTTTTACAGCGCAGATTACTTTGCGATTATCCCGTGGCTGTTTATGTTTTTGTTCGGTGCGTTTATAGGAGAGCTTGCCGTTGAAGGAAAATTCCCGAGAACAATGTATAAAAAAAGGAGCAAATTCCTTTCGCTTACAGGAAAAAACAGCCTTTGGGTTTATCTGCTTCACCAGCCTGTTTTGTATGCTATTTTCTTTGTTTTATCATTGATAATAGCTTAATATATTCTCATTTTAAATATCTTAACAAACAACCGATGCATTTCATAAAATAAAGAAGTAACTAAAGAAATGCACCAGTTGTTTGGCGGCGGTGGATAATAATCCTTTAAAACAGCCGCCGCTCTATCGACTGTTAATATAGGCTGAGGTCTTACAAAGACTTCAGCCATTCATTGTTTGCTTTTTTTACCGCAAAAACGCAGTAGCCTAAAAATTTATTAAGTATATCTCTGCCTGTCGATATGTGACGGCTCACTGTCGGCTGCGAAATTTTCAGCTCTCTTGCAATTTGAGTTTGCGTCTTGCCGTGTACATAAAACATTCTGAGACAAAGATTTTGTTTTGTAGTCAGTTCATTTTTTAAAATCAATTCAAGTACGCTTGAAACAGCGGCGGACATAATTCGTTGTTCATCAATTTCCTCATCATAACTGTTAGCGTCGGTCATATATTCTTCAGCAAAATTCAGCATATTTTTCACCACAAAAGCGAGAACAAAAATCTGTTCTCGCTCGATTACCTTTCTGCCGCAAATCATTAAAAAATCAACTCCCCGATGCGACACAACAGGAAGCTGACCTATAAGTATTCTCTGTAAAATTTTAATCTAAAATCGCCACTATTCCTCATCATAATATCCCAAAAGCACAGACGCAATCCGTTTACATTCGCAAGCCATATCATAATAAGTTTTGATTCTTTTATTAAGCATATATAAATCATTTCCTTTATATACGCAAAGCAAAGGACTTAAACCGTCAATCTTTGCAGATAGTATTTCATACTGCTTCTCGTATTCACGAGCCAATTCGTCTATATTCATTCGTCACCTTCTTTCATTGTAAAATATTGGTATAAATTGCTTCTGTCAATTATGATAGTCGAACAAATGTTCGATGTCAATTTTTTAAACGGCTACAGTACCGTTTTTGTCTCTGTAATAAAAAATTTTATCACTTTCTTATCCGGGATTTGGTTAATTGCAATTTATGTAAAATATGGGTAAATTTGTTTAGTTTTTTTAAACATTATGCTTGACAAACTGTGCAATATACACTATAATGAATATAGATTTGAAATGGGCCGCACCGTTTCAAACTCTTGGTCCTCCATAGTTTGTAATAATGAGAGGGGAAGGTCGGAACTCCCGACCTTCTTTTCTTTTGATAAAGCAGCCATAACCACGCTCGAACTGTAGAAATATAAATATAAATATCATTTTTTATATTCAATAACAAAAACATTGCTTATTACAACAAAAATTTAAAAGTGACAAGAAATAAATCCTCTTGTCACTTTTGAGCGTTTTAAGCCTTTTGCTCGGGGGCGGTACCATCGTACAGCTCCCCTCCCAAAATACTTAATTCTGACTACTTTCT
>JAJBVC010000165.1 GCA_020860025.1 Clostridiales bacterium
GGGAGCTGTACGATGGTACTGCCCCCGAGCAAAAGGCTTAAAACGCTCAAAAGTGTCGAGAAAACTTTTGTTCTCGACACTTTTTAATTGTCATTGTAATATGATAACTTTTTTGTTATTAAGAGATAATAGTAAGAAAGATACTTTTATTTTACACCTGAGCGTGGTTATGGCTGCTTTATCGACAGACTGAGGCAAGAGCATAAAAACTCTTGCCTCTTAAAATTGGTATTCTGTTTTATAAGTATTTTAGTCGTTTGACGGCTCGTAATCAAATGCATTTGCATCATAGCCGAAATACTTTTCGACAAGCGGTGTGAAACCGTCTGCGTCATTATAGTCGGGGTCTTTCAACTCATAAATAGCTTCGTTGATTGAATCGGCATAACCATTCCACTTTTCAACGGCATATACATAGCTGATAGTTTCAAGTTCACTGTCCAAAACGGTGTAGTTGTCTTTACTGTCAAGTACGTTGAAGCTGAATTCATCTGTAACAACAGCGTCAATAGTACCTGCGTCAAGGTCTGCAAGAGCTGTTTCTATATCATCATAATCTGTTGTGCTTTTGCAAACGTCCATTATTGATGAATGTTCCTCAAAAGCAGTCTTTGCCTGAGATGTAACAATGCCTACCTTAGCGCCGTCAAAGTTTGCATAGTCTGTAACCGTGCTTGAAGATGTTGTAACGGTGATTATACGGTTGTCAACGATGTCGGCTGTGAAAGAATAATCCTTGTCGATTGAATCGTTATCCTTTTGAACACCACCCGCCATTATGTACGCAACACATTCATTGCCTTCGCTGTCGGTGTAGGCAACATCCTCGCCGAGTTCATAGTCTTCGTCAACAAGAATGAATGCATAATTTTCTTCTTCATCTTTAATATCGTTAAAGATTTCATTAAAAATTTCTACATCTAAGCCTGTAAGGTTGCCGGAATCATCTGTGTAAATAAACGGATAGTTTTCCTCAGTGTATGCAATAAGCAATGTATCACTTGTTATTTCATCCGCTGAATCCGAGGAAGATGAACAACCTGAAAAACAACCTGCAACAAACAGCACGGATAAGAGCAGTGCCAAACCTTTTTTAAATATCTTCATAATAATTACCATAGCCTTTCAAGCTACAAATAGTTTATTGGAAATTATTAACATCCTGCTGTAGCCTGACAAGACGTTAATTGTGATTACAGCCGTCGGAAAATTTTGAGGCATATAATCTGTTAATTTAGTGTGATTGATTTATCACACTGTTCTATTTCTCAACTATAATAAATAGCTGACCTAAATACAATTTTATAATATTAACAAGCAAAAGTCAATAGAAAACACAGCCGACACTTGACAGTTTCTCTTTTTTATTTTAATCTTATGTATAGTAAGGCGTAAAAAGTGCCGTAAATAAGACTTACAAAAGTTTTATCAAAGTGTTTTTTATATCAATTTTTTAAAATATTATGTGAAAGGTTACGGAAATTTTATGAAAAAAATAATTGTTTTAATTTTAACATTGGCAGTCAGTATATGTTTTGTCGCTTGTTCTTCTCAAACTGATGATAACGAAGAGAGTTCATCTGAGCAAGCCACCTCAGCAACGACGACAACCACAACTCTGCCACCGGTCAGTACAACTAAACAGGCTGAGAAAAATTCTTCGCAGGCAAGTTCACTCAAAAACATTGTATGTACCGCTTTAAATTGCACGGAAGATGAAATTGACGGTGATATTGATTTGGGCAGTTTTACATACAAAGCAAACGAAACTGACGAAAGTACAATGTATTCTGAGGAATACAGCGATGAGCTTGAAGATGTGGCAAAGGAAAACGCAAAAGATTTTGTTGACAGCATAAGAGAATATTATCCCGATTGCGACGATATTGCCGAATACACTGTTGATTTAGAAGAAATCGGTGGCGGAGATAACGGAATTGACAGCGTAAACTATATTATAACATATCTTAATACGCAAAATCAGGCTCTTACAATTTATCTCGATTCCACAGGACAGATTTTTTATGCCGACTGTGAATTTACTTGGTGATTGACAAAGCGTTCAAGTGGGTGTAGAATAAATCAAATTAAAAAAACAGAGGCGAAAACGAAAAAATGTTAACTTTAGACAGAATATATAAAGCAAAACGTGTATTGTCGGAAGTAGTGCGCAGAACCGATATGATTCTTGCAAAAAATATCTGCCAGGGCAGCGAAGTCTATCTCAAGACTGAAAATTTGCAGGTAACAGGTTCGTTTAAGGTAAGAGGCTCATATTTTAAAATCAGCCAGCTTTCTGAAGAAGAAAAGGCAAAGGGTGTTATAGCCTGTTCGGCAGGTAATCATGCACAGGGCGTTGCTCTTGCCGCAACGAAAAACGGAATTAAATCACTTATTTGTCTGCCTGAGGGCGCTCCTATCAGCAAGGTTGAGGCTACGAAGCGTTACGGCGCTGAGGTTTGTATGGTTAAAGGCGTTTACGATGACGCTTATAACAAGGCTGTTGAACTGCAAAAGGAAAAGGGATATTCATTTATTCATCCTTTCAATGACCCGGACGTTATTGCAGGTCAGGGAACAATCGGACTTGAAATTCTCGAACAGCTTCCCGATGTTGATGCAGTTGTGGTTCCAATCGGCGGCGGCGGACTTATCGCAGGCGTTGCCTATGCTGTTAAGCAGATAAATCCAAATTGCAAGGTTTACGGAGTTCAGGCTTCAGGAGCGCCGTCTATGGAAAATTCTATTGCCGACGGTGAAATTGAAACGCTTTCAAAGGTTCAGACTATTGCCGACGGTATCGCTGTTAAAACTCCGGGAGATTATACATTTGAACTTGTCAGTAAATATGTTGACGGAATTTATACAGTAACCGATGATGAAATAGCGCTTGCGATTTTAACTCTTATTGAACAGCAAAAGCTTATTGCCGAAGGTGCCGGAGCTGTGTCTGTAGCGGCTGTTATGAACGGTAAAATTCCCGATATAAGCGGCAAAAAGGTTTGCTGCCTTGTTTCAGGCGGTAATATTGATGTAACGATACTTTCTCGAGTTCTTGAACGTGGACTTAAAATGTGCGGCAGAACGGCGAATATCACCATAGCTCTTTCGGATAAGCCGGGTCAGCTTATGGGAGTCAGTCAGATTATTGCACGTCTTGGCGCAAATGTTGTTTCAGTCAATTATGACAGTACCGATCTTGATATGAATATAACGGATTGTTATTTGAGAATCGGAGTTGAAACAAGAGATTATCAGCATATTGTTCAAATCAAGCAGGCGCTTAAGGACGCAGGCTTTGAGGTTTGCGATTAAATTTATTTATTTTAAGGAGATATGAATTATGGAATATGTAGCAACAAATAATGCACCGGGTGCAATCGGCCCTTATTCCCAAGCGGTTAAGGCAAACGGTTTTCTTTTTACATCAGGTCAAATTGCAATTAATCCGTCAACAAATAATGTAGACGCTGTTACTATTGAGGAGCAGACAACTCAGGTTTGCGAAAACCTCAAAGCAGTCGTTACAGCGGCGGGAACGACAATGGATAAGGTCGTTAAGACGGTTTGCTTTTTGGCTGACATCGGTGATTTTGCAAAATTTAACGAAATTTACGGTACTTATTTTACGTCAAAGCCCGCACGCTCCTGCGTTGCTGTTAAGGATTTGCCAAAAGGTGTTTTGTGCGAAGTTGAACTTATAGCCGAGCTGTAATTTTTCAAATCAAAAATGACCTGCCGATTTTTAGGCGGGTCATTTCATCTTTATATTATGCGAACCGTACACACAACTGTCTTTCTTTTATGATTACAGTATGATATACTGTTTAATGTGTGAGTGCAAATCAAAAATTATCAATCAGACGGGATGAAAATTATATGAACAGACAACAAATTTTTGATTATGTAAAGGAACAATACGAAACGACACCGGAATACTTATGGATGCAATATCCGTCTTATGCGGTTTTTCGCCATCAGGATAATAAAAAATGGTATGGGATTGTGATGAATGTTCCGAAGAATAAGCTTGGTTTGCCGGGAAAAGATATTGTGGATATTCTTGATGTGAAGTGTGAACCTATGACGATTGATTTCTTTCGACGGTTGCCCGGCTTTTTTCCCGGATATCATATGAATAAGACAAATTGGCTCAGTATTCTTCTTGATGGGACAGTATCAGACAATCAGGTTTTGGAACTACTGGATATGAGTTTTCAGTTGACGGCAAAAAAGCCGAAAAGCAACACACCAAAATGACCTGCCGATTTTTAGGCAGGCCATTTTTAATAGGTTGACAGTATTTATAAAATGTTATAATCTCACAGGTATATTATTATCGTTAAGATATTTTTTAAGTTTAGGAATGGGCAGTTCGTTAAAGTGAAACAGGCTTGCCGCCAAAACGGCGTCTGCTTTTCCGAGAGTGAATGCGTCGTAAAAATGCTCTGCTTTTCCTGCGCCGCCTGAAGCGATTACAGGTATTCCTGTATTTTCGCTTACGGCACGTGTTAACTCTATATCATAGCCGTTTTTCTGACCGTCGCAGTCCATAGACGTCAGAAGAATTTCACCTGCACCACGTCGCTGAGCTTCTACAGCCCATTTAACAGCGTCTATACCTGTAGGAATTCTTCCGCCGTTGAGGTAAACCTCCCAGCCGCCTTCACGTCTTTTTGCGTCAATGGCGCAAACGACGCACTGAGCGCCGAATTTGTATGAAGCTTCGTTAATTAAGTCGGGATTTCTGACAGCTGCGGAATTTACTGATATTTTATCGGCGCCTGCACGAAGAAGCTCTTTAAAATCATCAACTGTTTTAATACCGCCGCCTACAGTAAACGGAATGAATACCGTTTCGGCAACACGGCGAACAATGTCAATCATCGTGCTTCTGCCCTCGTGAGTTGCGGTAATATCAAGAAGAACAAGCTCGTCAGCACCTTGCTTGTCATAAGCGGCGGCACATTCAACAGGGTCGCCTGCATCACGTAAATCGACAAATGACACTCCCTTAACAACACGTCCGTTTTTTACATCAAGGCAGGGAATTATTCGTTTTGCATACATAAATCAGCCCTCCCTTTTCAAGAAATTTTGCAAGAGCTTCAGACCGATGCCGCTGCTTTTTTCAGGGTGAAACTGAGTTGCACAAAGATTTTCTTTTTGCACAGCGCACTGTATTTTCACACCGTAATCGGCAGTAGCCGCAACAACGTCGCTGTCAGCATTTTTAAGGTAAAAGGAATGGACAAAGTAAAAATAACTGTCATCGTCAATATCTTCAAAAATTCCGCTTTTCTGATTGATTTTTATGGAATTCCAGCCGATATGCGGAACTTTAAGACCCATATTTTTGGGAATTTCGGCAATTTCGCCCTTGAGAAGTCCTAAGCCTTGAACGCCCGGACTTTCCTCACTGCTTTCAAAAAGTAATTGCAGACCAAGGCAAATTCCCAAAAACGGCTTTTCACTTGCCGCCTGTTTAACCGTGTCAACAAGACCTCTTTCACGCATAGAACTCATAGCGTCACCGAAAGAGCCAACACCGGGCAGAATTACGTGCGACGCTGACATTATTTCATTTTTGTCTCTTGTAATCTTGCTTTCAGCACCAAGAAATGTAAGTGCTTTTTGAACACTTGACAAATTTCCGGCACCATAATCAATAATTGCTATCATATTTGTCTCCGTAAGTTTGTAATAAATATATTCTATCACAAACAATAAATACATTCAAGAGCATTGACAAAAAGCAATTAAAGTGATAAAATCAACAAGCAATGGAGATGTACCCAAGAGGCTGAAGGGTCCGGATTCGAAATCCGGTAGGTCGGTTCTGCCGGCGCTGGGGTTCAAATCCCCACATCTCCGCCACAAAAAGCAGGCTTGTCCTGCTTTTTTAATGGGGATTTGAACCCGAGAGGGTCTGAGCGTGAAGAAAACAGTTCGGTGAACTGTTTTTAGCGAAGAGCGGTGAGGCGGGTACTGAAATCTTTGATTTCGGTCGCCGAGCCAAAAGTATGCAAGGCAAAGCCGAAGCATACGGCAATCCCCACATCTCCGCCACAAAAAGCAGGCTTGTCCTGCTTTTTTTAATGGGGATTTGAACCCAAGAGGGTCGTCGTCCAAACGCATTTCGCAAAAGGTCACGCTCGGTTCTTTGTTTCTTGACAGTGTTGATTTAATTTTGTATTATTGAATTATAAATATTAACCGAGCATTTTTGGAGGACGTACTGTAATGATAAGCATTGACGATTTTCAAAAGGTGGATATGAGAGTCGGAACGATTATTGACGCTGTCGTAAACAAAGGGGCGAGAAAGCCTGCTTACAAATTAAAGATTGATTTGGGTGAGGAAATCGGTATAAAAACCTCATCGGCACAGCTTACCAAGCTCTATTCGCCGTCTGATTTAATTGGCAGGCAGGTGATAGCCGTTGTGAATTTTCCGCCGATAAGAATTTCAGAGGTTAAAAGCGAAGTGCTTGTCCTTGGGGCTGATTCCGACAGCGGTGTTGTTTTGCTTGGTGTGGAACGAAAAGTTGAAAACGGTATAAAAATATTTTAACTGTTTAATTTACAGTGGGAAAGGTTATGAAAATGAAAAAGTACAACTGGGCTGTAATAGGCTGTGGCTCAATAGCAAATGAAATGGCGCAGGCGATGACGGCGGAAAGCCGTGAAATTTATTCTGTTTACAGCAGAACATATGAAAAAACAAAAGTATTTGCCGAAAAATACGGTGTAAAAAAGATTTGCAAAAGTGCAGATGAAATATTTACCGATGATAATGTCGATATAGTGTATATTGCAACTCCGCATAATACTCATATTGATTATATAATCAGTGCGCTTGAAAACGGCAAGCACGTTTTGTGCGAAAAAGCGATAACACTTAATTCGCAGGAATTGTCACGTGCAGTAAACCTTGCCAATGAAAAGGGTCTTATACTTGCCGAGGCTATGACCTCATACCATATGCCTATGTACAGCGAGCTGAGTAAGATTATTTCGCAAGGGAAGCTCGGTAAACTCAATGTTATGCAGGTAGCTTTAGGTTCGGCTAAGGAATATGATATGACAAACAGATTTTTTAATCCGAAGCTCGCCGGCGGAGCAATGCTTGATTTGGGTGTTTATGCGCTGTCGTTTATGCGATTTTTTATGACGGAGAATCCTCAGTCGATTTCTTCTTTCGTTAAAAAAGCACCGACAGGAGTTGACGAGCAGTCTGTCATAATTCTTGAAAATACAAAAAATGAGATGGCAACCATTCTTTTATCACTCGATTCAAAAATGCCTAAGAGAGGTACAGTTTCATTTGAAAACGGATATATTGAAATATATGAATATCCTCGTTCGGCTCAGGCTGTTATTACTTATACCGCCGACGGTAGCCGTGAGATTGTTGAAAACGGCGATACTAAAAAGGCGCTTGTCTATGAGGTTTGCGATATGGAAAGAGCTGTAAGCGGTGAGAAAAATAATATGCATCTTGATTATACGCAGGATGTTATGCAAATAATGACAAAGCTTCGCCGTGACTGGAATATTATTTATCCTGAAGAAATGTGATTAAATCAGTCTGTCGATAAAGCAGTCATAACCACGCTCATATTGTAAAAATAGAAATATCTTTTATCTTTTAATAACAAAAAAGTCATCTTATCACAACAACAATTTAAAAGCACCAAGACCTTAATGTTCTTGGTGCTTTTGAGCGTTTTAAGCCTTTTGCTCGGGGGCAGTACCATCGTACAGCTCCCACTCCCAAAATGCTTAATTCTGACTACTTTCTCAACATCTGCCAGCGTGCAGAAATCTGTAATTTAACTTTTTCTACACGCTGGGGTCGAAAACATTTGCGTTTTCGACCTTTTTAGGTTGCTTTCAGGACATCTTTTTTTTGCCTGTGTTTACAATAAATTGATTGTGACAGTGTGGGCAGTTAACATTTATTTTTCCCTTATTTTTTGGCAGGCGCAGTACCTTTTTGCATTTTTTGCATTTTACAAATTTATGCTCTTTACGCTGCTGCCATTTTGTTTTATTAAATTTATGCTTTTGCTTTATTTTGCCTGTAAATCTGAGCCAATTCTGATTTTCGTGTCTGCGCATTTCTATATTTTTTGAGAATACACGAAACATTGAAAAGATAATAACCGCAGTAGATAAAATAAGAAGCACATAGTAAGATACGGTCGAAAAGCGGTAGGCGATATTACTTAGAATAATGCCTATCAAATAAAAGATAAGAAGTGCCTTTGTCAGCTGGTCATAGCCGTATCTGCCAACCATAAAATGCTGAAATTTGTAAGACAATTTTGTAAAAAACTTTCTCATAATTATCGCTGCCTTTATTTATAAATTAAAAATTTACATATTGGAATTATCGCCGTAATTTTCGCCGAAATAAGCGCTGCCGTTACCATTACCGTTACTGTTATCGTTACCGTAAAAGCCGTCGTCGTATTCTCCGCTGTCCTGCGAATAAGATGAATCGGGGTAATCATATTCGTAATTGTTGTAATTTTGACCGCCTATAAAGCTGAATAAAAGCCTTATTACAAAGCGAATTATTATAATTATTAAAATGATTCTCAATATTCTTCCGACGCATCCGCTGTGGTCTGAGCGTGTAGTGTACGTTCTTCGGCGACCTTGATTATAGTCGCCACCGCCGCCCGCAAAATCAAAAAATGATGAAAACGGATTATAATCAAGCGGATTGATGCCGTTTGTTATATTTTCATAAGCCTGCTTGTATGTCGGATTATTCGGCTCTTTTGCATAGGCTGTGCGTATATGGTCTTCGGCAATGCTTCTTTTTCCGAGCGACATATTTGCAAGAGCCGATAAATAATACCACTGTGCATTTCTGTCCTCAATATTATTGAGCAGATTTATTGCCTGCTGATATTGACCGCTTTTAATAAACTGCGCAGCCGAATTCAGATAATCGGGAGCGGAATTGCCGCTGCTGCGAGATGAACGGTGTGTTCCTGCGCCGTATTCCTGCGACTGATAAGAATTTGCGTTACCGTTTTTTATCTGGTCGTATGCGGCATTGATTTCCGCCATCTTTTTTTCGGCAAGCTTGTCGTTTGGGTTGAGGTCGGGGTGGTATTTCTTTGCCAGCTTTTTATATGCTTTTGTACATTCTTCTTCGCTGGCACCGTCAGGCACACCGAGAACTTTATAAGGATTAGTAATCATTTTCTTCCCTTATTCATAAACATTATTGCAAAACAGAATAGCACTGATTTTTTACAAG
>JAJBVC010000208.1 GCA_020860025.1 Clostridiales bacterium
GTGTCCACCGGACACCCGCACCCTATAGAGGCGGGGACATCTTTTCAAATGTTATATTATTTTTTGGTATAGGTATATAAAATATCATTGGATTTACTTTTATCTTATTGCAACAAATTATGCAACAAAAGTTAAATTTCAATTCCAAGCTCCTGAATTTTATCTCTGACCTTGAGCCAGTCGCCGAAAGCAAGCTCTTTATTATTAGGATTACGCAAAATTGCGGCAGGGTGGTACGTACCCATAAAAAGCGTACCGTTTTTGTCAATAAATTCGCCGTGTTGTTTCGTTACTTTAAAATCTTTGTCAATAAGTCTTTGCGCTGAAATTCTGCCGACGCACACCACAATCTTAGGATTTATAATTTTAAACTGCTTTCTCAGCCAGTTAATGCACATATCCTGCTCTTCAGGCTTCGGGTCACGGTTTTTTGGCGGTCGGCACTTTACCATATTTGCAATATACACATTTTTATCTCTTGAAAGGTCGATGCTTGCGAGAAATTTGTCAAGAAGCTGGCCCGACCTGCCAACAAAAGGCTCGCCCTGCAAATCCTCTTTTTCGCCGGGACCTTCGCCGATAAGCATAATGTCGGCGTCTTTTTTTCCTATTCCGAAAACAAGATTGGTTCGCTCCCTGCAAAGCTCGCAGGCAGTACAGTTTTTACATTTATTTTCAAGCTCGTCTAACGTCATTTTTTCATCACCGTAAGCATTATAACAAATTTACTGTTGAAAAACAACAAATAATGGTTTAAAATATACCTCACAGTACATATTTTAATTTTAAGGAGAAGTTTTTTATGGAAAATAAAGTTTTGGTTGAAATTTCAGCAAGACACGTTCACGTTTCGCAGCAGGATTTGGAAACGCTGTTCGGCAAGGGTTATGAGCTTACCGTTAAAAAGGAGCTGTCCCAGCCCGGTCAGTATGCCTGCAATGAAAGAGTTAAGGTAATCGGCACTAAGGGCGAATTTCCGTCAGTTTCGATTCTTGGCCCCGTTCGCAAGGAAACACAGGTTGAGTTGTCGCTCACTGACGCTCGTTCAATCGGAGTTACCGCTCCTGTTCGTGAAAGCGGCGACCTTGACGGTTCAGGCTCTTGCAAGCTTGTCGGCCCACAGGGTGAAATCGAAATTGAAAAGGGCGTTATCGCAGCAAAAAGACATATTCATGCAACTACAGCCGACGCTGAAAAAATGGGTCTTAAAAACGGTGAAATCGTAAGCGTTGAAATTCCGACGTCTAACGGCAGAAACCTTACGTTCGGCGATGTTGTTGTTCGTGTTTCGGACAGTTATGCGCTTGCAATGCATATTGATACTGACGAGGCAAATGCGGCAGGCATGGCACCAAACACCATTGGCATAATTAAATAATTAACAGTATATATTACGCTATAAAAGGCACTGTGAACTTTCCGCTCACAGTGCCTCAAGTCTGTAGAAAAACCCTGTTTTCAATTGAAAACAGGGTTAATTTCATCGTTAAACCGAAATTTAAACTTAATTATTTCTTGTCTGCGATAGCAGCCTGAGCGGCAGCAAGACGAGCAATCGGTACTCTGAACGGAGAGCATGATACATAATCAAGTCCGATCTTATGGCAAAATTCAACAGATGAAGGATCGCCGCCGTGCTCACCGCAGATACCGCAGTGAAGTTCAGGACGTGTAGCCTTACCGTTTTTAACAGCCATCTTCATAAGAGCGCCTACGCCAACCTGGTCAAGCTTTGCAAACGGGTCGTTTTCAAAAATCTTTGCGTCATAATAAGCGTCAAGGAACTTGCCGGCATCGTCACGGCTGAAGCCGTATGTCATCTGAGTAAGGTCGTTTGTACCGAAGCAGAAGAATTCAGCTTCCTTAGCAATTTCATCAGCCGTAAGAGCGGCACGAGGAATTTCAATCATAGTACCAACCTGATACTTCATTTGAACGCCTGCTGCTTCAATTTCAGCGTCAGCAGTTTCAACAACAATGTCCTTAACATACTTAAGCTCTTTTGCATCGCAAGCAAGCGGAATCATAATTTCAGGAGCAACTGTCCAGTCCGGATGAGCCTTTTGAACATTGATAGCCGCACGGATAACAGCCTTTGTCTGCATCTTTGCAATTTCAGGATAAGTAACAGCAAGACGAAGTCCACGGTGACCCATCATCGGGTTAAACTCGTGAAGAGATGCAATAAGCGTTTTAATATCTTCAACCGACTTGCCCTGTGCATCAGCTAACTTTTTAATATCATCTTCCTCAGTAGGAACAAACTCGTGAAGAGGAGGATCAAGGAAACGGATTGTTACAGGACATCCCTCAAGTGCTTCATAAAGAGCCTCAAAGTCACCCTGCTGATAAGGAAGAATCTTTTCAAGAGCAGCTTCTCTTTCCTCAACAGTATCCGAACAAATCATTTCACGGAAAGCTGCAATTCTGTCCTCTTCAAAGAACATATGCTCTGTACGGCAAAGACCGATACCCTCTGCGCCAAGCTCACGAGCCTTTTTAGCGTCAGCCGGTGTGTCTGCATTTGTACGAACCTTGAGAGTTCTGTATTTATCAGCCCAGCCCATAATTCTGCCGAATGTACCTGCTATTGTAGCGTCAACAGTCGGGATAATGCCGTCATAAATATTACCTGTGGAACCGTCGATTGAAATGAAGTCGCCCTCGTGATACTCTTTTCCTGAAAGAGTGAATTTCTTATTAGCCTCGTCCATAGCGATTTCTGAGCATCCCGATACACAGCAAGTACCCATACCACGAGCAACTACGGCAGCGTGAGACGTCATACCGCCACGAACTGTAAGTATACCCTGTGAAGCCTTCATACCTGTAATATCTTCAGGTGATGTTTCGAGACGAACAAGAACAACCTTTTCACCCTTAGCGTTCCAAGCCTCTGCATCATCGGCAGTGAAAACAATTTTACCGCAGGCAGCACCCGGTGAAGCACCAAGACCCTTGCCGGCAGGAGTTGCATTTTTAAGAGCTTCAGCGTCAAACTGAGGATGAAGCAATGTATCAAGGTTACGTGGGTCAATCATAGCAACCGCTTCTTCTTCGGTTCTCATACCCTCGTCAACCAAATCGCAGGCAATCTGAAGAGCAGCCTGTGCTGTTCTCTTACCGTTACGTGTCTGAAGCATATAAAGCTTGCCGTGTTCAACGGTAAATTCCATATCCTGCATATCTCTGTAATGCTTTTCAAGAGTTTCGCATACTTTTGTAAATTCAGCAAAAGCCTCAGGGAACTTCTGCTCCATTTCGGTAATGTGCATAGGTGTACGAACACCTGCAACTACGTCCTCGCCCTGTGCATTAGTGAGGAATTCACCAAACAAACCTTTTTTACCTGTAGCAGGGTCACGAGTGAAAGCAACGCCTGTACCGCAGTCATCGCCCATATTACCGAATGCCATTGACTGAACATTAACGGCGGTACCCCATGAATAAGGAATATCATTATCACGGCGATATACGTTTGCACGAGGGTTGTCCCAAGAACGGAAAACGGCTTTGATAGCGCCCATAAGCTGCTCTTTAGGATCGGTTGGGAAATCTACGCCAATCTTTGCCTTGTATTCATCCTTGAACTGGTATGCAAGCTCTTTAAGGTCGTCAGCGTCAAGCTCAACGTCCTGAGTAACGCCTTTCTTAGCTTTCATTTCGTCGATAAGCTCTTCAAAATACTTTTTGCCGACTTCCATAACTACATCTGAATACATCTGAATAAATCTTCTGTAGCAGTCCCAAGCCCATCTTGGATTGCCTGATTTTTCGGCGATTGCGTTTACAACATCTTCATTAAGACCGAGGTTAAGAATTGTGTCCATCATGCCGGGCATAGAAGCTCTTGCACCCGAACGAACAGAAACGAGAAGCGGATTTTCCTTGTCGCCGAACTTTTTGCCGGTGATTTCTTCCATCTTAATGATGTACTCGTTAATTTCCGCCATAATGTCGTCGTTAATTTCACGGCCGTCTTCATAATACTGTGTGCAAGCTTCTGTTGTGATAGTGAAGCCCTGGGGTACGGGAAGTCCGATGTTTGTCATCTCAGCAAGGTTAGCGCCCTTACCGCCGAGAAGCTCTCTCATATCGGCATTTCCCTCTGAGAAAAGGTAGCAATACTTTTTTGCCATAGTGAGAATACCTCCTAATTAATTTACACTTTTAGTAGATTATACCGATTTACAGTATAATGCTATAGAATTATAACACACAAACACTTAAAATACAAACATTTTTTATTAAATTTTTACCTTTATTGCGATTTGCCTTGAAATTTATGTAAAAATGGTGCATAATTGTTGAAAAGATACAAGTTACTATTTTATTTCTTTTTTCTTTCGGAGGAATATTTATGAAATGCGCTATTATTCTTGCGGGCGGCAAGGGCACAAGAATGAAAACGGACAGCCCAAAGGTTATGTGCGAGGTGCTTTTTAAGCCTATGCTCGGATATGTTGTAGACACTGTAAAGGAAGCAGGCGTTGAAAAAATCTGCGTTATTACAGGCTACAAAAACGAGATAGTCGAAGATTATCTTAAAGACCTTGATGAAAATATTGAATGTGCATTGCAAAAGCCTCAGCTCGGAACGGGTCACGCAGTTATGCAGGCTGACAAATTTATATCGGAGCATTTGGACGATGAGATACTGATTCTTTGCGGCGACGGGCCTCTTATGGACGCAGATACCGTCAACAAGGCTTACGATTACCATATGTCAAACAAAAACGCAATTACGCTTATCAGCGCAGTTGTTGACGACACAAACGGAATAGGTCATATCAAGCGTGACGAAAACGGAGTGCTTTTGCGTATTGTCGAGCATAAGGATGCAACCGATGAGGAAAAGAAAATCAGAGAATCAAATTCAGGCTGTTACTGGTTTAACGGAAGAGATTTGCAGTATGCTCTTTCAAAGATTACAAATCTAAACGCACAAAAAGAATTTTATCTTACCGACAGTCTTGAAATCTTAATTAAAGCCGGCAAAAATGCAGGCGCATATACCGCCGAAAACAGCGAGGTTATTTTAGCCGCTAACGACAGACGTCAGCTTAATATTCTGAATACTGTAATGCGAAAAAATATTAACGAGCGTCTTATGATTGACGGTGTTGATATTCCGTGTACAGACGGTGTAATTATCGGCAATAATGTTAAAATCGGCAGTTCAACCGTTATTATGCCGAACACGATTATTCTCGGCGATACCGTTATCGGCGAAAACTGCGTTATAGGCCCCAATACGTATATTGACAGCTCATCTGTCGGAGACAATGTTATTCTTGACAACTGCAAAATTCTTGACAGCACCGTTGAGGATGAGGTTGACGCAGGGCCGTTTGTAAAGGTACGTGCAAATTCAACGCTTAAAAAAGGCGTTCATATCGGCAACTTTGTCGAGGTTAAAAATTCAGTGGTGGGCGAAGGCTCAAAGAGTGCGCATTTAACGTATATCGGCGACAGCGACGTCGGCAAAAACGTCAACTTCGGCTGCGGAACGGTTACCTGCAATTACGACGGAAAATATAAGAGCAGATGCACTATAGGCGACGGTGCGTTTATCGGCTGTAATACAAATCTGATTGCGCCCGTAAATGTAGGCGAAGAGGCGTATATTGCGGCAGGCTCAACGATTACGGATAATATTCCCGAAAAATCGTTGTCAATCGCAAGGGCTCGCCAAGTGATAAAAGAAGGCTGGGTTGATGTAAAAAAGCCCTATAAGGAGAAGAAATAGTTGAAAAAAATTTTATGTACTGTATTTGCGTGCGTGCTTTTTGTATGCTGTCTTACAGGGTGCAGTGATTCGGCTGACGTCAGTTCAACATCCGAAAGTACAACTACGACTACTACAACTACAACAACGACACGTACAACCGAAGATTTAAGCACGACGTTTAAAGAAGCTTCCACGGCTGAGGTTTACGACGCTTTGACTAAGGACAGCGACGGTGATTATCCGTATAAGCTTGCGTCATATACAACGTATTATCAAACGTCGAACGAAACAAGAACCGTTAATATAAAGAATGCTGTCGAAAAGCTTAACAACATAAAAATTCCCGCCGGAAAAACATTTTCATTTAATCAGACTGTCGGCAAACGAACTGTTCTTGCCGGATATGAAGAGACAAAGGTCGTTCAGGGTGATGAATTTGTTGACGGACTCGGCGGTGGAATCTGCCAGGTAAGCTCTACTATTTTCCAAGCGGCGCTTCGTGCCAATCTTAAAATTGTTGTCCGTGCCTGCCATTCGCTTGAAATCAGCTATGTCGATCTCGGCGGCGACGCTACGGTGCAGTGGAATTCTCAGGATTTCCAATTTAAAAATGATACAGATTGCGATTTGCGTCTGAAGGTTACCGCCAAAGACGGTACTTTAACCTGCGCTATATATGCAAGTGAGGATTTGGATATAGGCGACGTTGACATTAAAATTACTAAAGACGGCTCAACGTATACGCTGACAAGAACGGTTGACGGCGTTGCAAATTATACCTGCACGAGTTCATACTCAAAGGCTAAAACAAGCACAACAACCACAACTAAAAAATCCTCCTCCAAAACTACTACAAAGAAAAATTAAACAAGCATAAATCATAAATATGGATATTGTTTAAAATTAAGAATGTCAAAAATTATTTAAAAGTAAAAGGGTCGGGAACTTGATGTTTCTCGACCCTTTTAGTGTGTAAAAAAGTTAAATACAGATTTCTACACACCGAAAATACCCCGACAACAGTCAGAATTAAGCATTTTAGGAAAAATATGGAGCGTCCATTACGAATTGCTTTAGCAATTGTTTGAATACAAAATGTGTATTTTGATGATGTGATTATAAAGGCTTTATATATTACTTTTTGTAATAAAAATTCGGGATTGAGTTCCACCTGTTTTTAAAATATCTGACTGCGGATTTAGGGTTACGCTCACGAGTGAACAAGCCTTTTTTATTTCCGCCGACACGCATACAGCCGTCAATCGTATCAAAGTCGGCAAAATTCCACGGATGCTCACCTATAACAAAATTCCTTTTATCAAGCACTTCGTTGATTTTTTCGTAATATTCCCACTGATATTCCTCGCTGAACATCTGCGCTACATTCCTATGAATACCCGCCACTGCGTCCGCACCGTATTCGGTCAGCAGGACAGGCTTATTTTGCTCCTGCCAAAAATCAAGCTCAATATTAAAAGCATAGCAGGCGGCATTTAAATCACCTGAAAGATTATACCAACCGTAATATCTGTTAATGCAAACAACGTCCATTGTTCGTGTAACAATATCCTTTGTGTAATCATTCTGACAACAGACAAATGTAACAGGTCTGTTTTGAGGGTCAAGACTGTGAGCAAGATTATAAAGCTCGTGCCAGTAATCGTATGCGTCATTCGGGTACCTCTGCGTTTCAGGCTCGTTTCCGAGGCTCCACATAACAACACACGGATGATTTTTGTCACGGCTGATTAAGTCCGTGATAACATCTTTATGGTGATTATGTATATTAAATGTTTTGTACGGATTTTCACCGCCGCCGATTCCGACAGCAGGCGTTTCGTCAATAACAACTATTCCCTCTCTGTCGCAGAGACGGTACATTTCCTCAGCGTAAGGGTAATGGCTTGTACGAAATGAATTTGCGCCGATTATGTGCATTAAATTTATGTCCTTTACATCAAGACAAAGGTTAAGTCCTCTTCCCGAAAAAGGGCTGTCCTCGTGCTTGCCTGCGCCTTTAAAATAAAACGGCTTGCCGTTAATCAAAAACTGAGTGTCCTTGACCTCAACCGTTCTGATTCCAAACGGCTCATAATATATATCATTTTCGTATTCAACCTTTGCCGTGTAAAGATACGGACGCTCGGGGTAAGGGTTCCATAAATTAGGATTTTCTATCGTAATTATTGCGCTTGCTCCGTTTGAAAACGCAACCTCGTTTTTGTCCTCGTCAAGAATTGTGATTTTTACATTTTTATCATTGTTATTCTCGCTTGATAATTCAATTTTAAATTTGATTTTTGCGCTGTTGTCATTAACGCTTGAAGTAACGGCTATATCTTTTATATATTCCCTCGGTGTTGTGCAAAGCCTTACAGGTCTGTTAATTCCGGCAAAATTAAAAAAGTCAAAATTCGGAGCGTTGCATTTCTTTTTGTAAGCCTTGCCAAGCTCAACGCTCGGTATTCCGGGATTATCTGAGCCGAAAAAAGGAGTAGTATTTTCATTGCCGACAGGAAGAGTTGAGTGGTTGATTTTGTTATCGACGGCAACGATTAAATCCTGCTCGCAGTCAAAATCAATTATGTCCGTAATCTCAACCTCAAAAGGCAGAAATCCGCCCTTGTGGCTTGCAATTTCCTTGCCGTTTAAGATTATTTTGGCACTGTGAGTTACAGCGTCAAACCTAAGTACAATTCTGTCATTTGTAAATTTTTCAGACACGTAAAATGTTCTGTGATAATACACCCAGCCATAATGATTTCTGTACTCGGGCGTATCCTTTTGGTCGTTATACGACGCAGGCACTGCGATAGAGTCGCTGTCCTTAAACGAAATACCGCTTTCATAATTTTCATTGCCTAATTTAAAATCCCATATTCCCGAGAAATCGGTGACGGTTCGGGATTCACTCATTATCGGATAAAGCATAAGTACCTCCGTGAGATGTAAGTTTTATTTCAAGATTCGGAATATCTGCCTTCGCAAGATATTCGACAATTATCGTAATCGGCGCCGTTGACCATGCATGGCAGAGCGATGTATTCCATTTTTGCTCTTTTCCCCAGGCTTCAAAACACGTTGTTGCTCCCTGATTTATCATATTGAGCCAGCCGTTTTCACCCTCGTTTACAATAAGTCTGTACGCTTCTTCAAAACATCCGTTTTCACAAAGCGCCTTCAGAAGAAAATAGCTCGTATAAACTCCACAGGAAAAGCCTTTTGATATAATAAAATCGATAACCTTTTTCTTGTTTTCCCGTGGCACCAAATCAAAATAGAGTGCAAACACATTTGAATGAAGCGACGAATGACCGCTCTCTTTACTGTCTGTAAATAAGCCGTTTTTCAAAAAAGCATTTACATATTCCTTTTGCTTTTTTTCACAGTCAAACGATTTTTCAACAGAAAGTATATTTTCTATTTTATTAAGCGTTTTAATTGCGCCGATATAATATGCGTTTATTACGTTATGTACGCCCTTGC
>JAJBVC010000097.1 GCA_020860025.1 Clostridiales bacterium
AATGACCAAAATGTCAATAGAATTTTAAAAATTTAATCATATTTATTTTCTGTTTACACTTTATTTGCTTATTATTATTGAGATTTTTGTTACATTATGCTATAATTACATAAATACATCTGCAAAATATAAGAATATACAAATTTAATTCAGAATTAAAATATAAGAAAGTGAAGTGATACTATGCGTTGTAAAAATTGCGGTACTCAAAACGACGATAACAGATATATATGTGAAAACTGCGGTTCGCCGTTATATGATGAAGATGAAGCTCCATATGTAAATAATAATGAAGAACAACAAGATAATGTAAAAATATATAATCCCGGTGATTCAATAAGTCAGCCTACCGAACCGCTTGATAATGACGAACTTCAAAACAGTGACGAATCACAGAACAATGATAACAATAATAACAACGATGATGATAAAAAGGTAAAAAACAGTATTATAGTAATCGCTGTTTTGGCAGTAATCCTTATAGCAATTATTATATCTGTAGTTGTAATTGCTCATAATAACAGTTCCTCCGACGAGGATGAAACGACATCCGAACTAACGAGTGTAACATCAACTACTCAGGAGCAGACGACAGAAGAGGACGTTACAACTACAACAGCAAGGACAACGACCCAAACAACAACCGAAACAACAACAAGTGAAACTACTACCACTCAGACCACTACCAAGAAAAAGACGCAGTACACAATCAACGCCACAACAAGTGGTGGCGGAAGTGTAAGCGGTGGCGGAAAATACACCGAAGGCGACACTGTAACGCTTACAGCAAGCGCTAAAAGCGGATATGTATTTGACGGCTGGTATTCAAACGGAGTTTTGGAAAGCGCCGACACCGAATATTCATTCACCGCCGAAGCAAATAAAAGCTACACGGCTGTATTTTCACTTATGGAAACAACAACCGCAACTACTACAACCGAGGCAACAACCGAATCTTCAGATACCGATGAGGAGGACGACGATTCAGAGGTAATGTTTGGAGATTTTGAATAATGACAAAAGGTGAAAAAGCAGAAGAACTTTTCAGAAGCGGATATAACTGCTCGCAATCTGTCGCCGTTGTCTTCAGCGATGAAATGAATTTAGATTCCGAGCTTGTTGCACGGCTGACTATCGGATTCGGCGGCGGAATGGGCAGAATGAGAGAAGTATGCGGCGCAGTTTCTGGTATGACATTTGTACTGTCAGCAATTTATAAAGACGACCGTGCTGAAATTTACGAGAGAGTACAGACTGTTGCAAATAAATTCAAGGAGGAAAACGGCTCGATTGTTTGCCGTGAGCTTTTGGGATTAAGCGATAACACTCCCGAAAGTCCTACTCCCGAGCCACGCACAAACGCTTATTACAGTAAGCGACCATGCCCTGAACTTGTACATCTTGCGGCTGATATTCTCGACGACTATCTAAAAAATAATAAAGAATAATAAACTGTTAAATAATATCAAAAGCCGGCGTGTAAACATTGCATCGGTAATTTTGCACGTCGTATATATAACCGTATAATAATTTTAATAAAATAAAATGTAATAAAAAAGTGTTGCATTTTTTTGAATGTTGTGGTATAGTATCAAGGCACAAGAAAGTGTAGCATATATCTGCGCCGGTAGCTCAGCTGGATAGAGTGACTGGCTACGAACCAGTAGGTCGGGGGTTCGAGTCCCTTCCGGCGCGCCAAAAGTCCCTTAAACACTGAGTTTTTGGGACTTTTTTAATTTAGAAATATCAGTATTAACATTTTGATATATATTCAATATACCATAAATATATATCGGTCCATATTCATTAATACTTCAGACACATTCTCTTGAAAAAAATGACCATAGACCACAATTTGACCACATCCCGACAAAAAAAGAAAAAAGCAGACATACCCGAACAGACATCAGGTATGCCTGCTTTTTATGCTGTGTATTGTATTATCTTGTTTCGTTTTTCATTTTCTTTTTCGGATATCAGATTGCCCATTGCACTTGCAACAGTTTGCTGCATTTTATCGGTAACATGCATATATGTGTTCATTGTAAATCCTGCGTCTGTATGTCCGAGCATATGAGATACTGTTTTAATATCCATACCCTGTTCTAATGACAGAGTTGCGAAACTATGACGCAAATCGTGAAACCGTATTTGCGGTATACCTGCCCTTTTTTGCATACGATGCAGCTTTCGCGTTACCGAGGAAGGATCCCTGTATTTTTCCGTTATAGGTGACGGAAACATTAACCTTGTATCAATTCTTTGCCTGCTTCGTAACACCAATAGCTGACTCAGACATTCGTCACATATACTGATTTTTCTTATTGAAGCTTTTGTTTTAGGCGTTGTAATTCTGAGTTCTTTTCCTATCCTTTGTACTTGCTTATTAACTGTTATAGTTTTATTTTTTATATCCAAATCATCCCAAGTCAAAGCAAGTATCTCACCGAGTCTCAAGCCTGTGGTTATTTCAAGAAAGTAAAATTCATAACAATTCGAATCTTTCGCTTCTTCAAGAAATGCCGCAATTTCACTCGATTTAAGTGTCTTCATCTCTTTGGGTTCGTCTTTCGGTAATTGCACTTTTGAACAAGGATTATCTCGTATAAGTCCCTCGTCAACAGCCTTTTGCAAACATACTTGCAATGCAATTTTAATATCTTTTACTGTTTTAGATGATAAGGCGTTGCCTTTTTCGTTAACATTTCTTATCCTTCCGTTTTTATACATATCCATCAAAAACTGTTGGCATACAACAGTTGAAATATTTTTGATTTTAATATTTCCGATTTTAGGCAGTATCTTTACTTTAAAATATTGGGCATATCCTTTTGCCGTATATTCTTTAACACTTGCTTTACAAAATGATTCCATCCATATTTCATACCATTCTTCAAGTGTAGGATCGGCATTATCAAGAAAGGCACAGCGATTTAAAATCAACTGTGCCTCTCGATGTTCTTGTATCAATTTTTTTAGTTTATCCGAACATTCACCTTTCGTCTTTGCGAATACAGATTTATAGACAGGTTTTCCGTCTTCCTTATAAGAAACGGTTATTCTTCCTTCCCATCTTCCGTCTTTTCGCTTGCGAAGCGTACCTTCTCCGTTATTTCTTTTTGCCATGTTATTACCTCCGTTTTCTGTTTGGCAAGACCACAATACCACATATACGGTCATTTATCCAGCAATACAAGTATACATAACGGTTACAAAATCATCTTGTACAGTTATTTTGTATCCACTGTTTTAGCTGTTCTTTCGGAATAGATTTTCGCCTGCCGATTATTACTACAGGGAAAGTTTTGTCGGTTTGTATCAATTTATATAAACTAACCGATGATATTCCTAATGTTTCAGCTGCTTGCGGCACGGAAATAAACATTGGCATTTCGTCAAAATTATTAAAAATATTATCAACCTCCGATTTGTAACTCATTCTTGTTTGTGTTCAATAATTGCTTTTTTAATTTCTTTAAGTGTGTTTTTGTAAAAAGGATACCCTATAACCAAAATCAATAATATTAATATAAATTCAAAAGCAGTAAATATACCCTCAAAAAAATCTTTTATCTTTTGCATAAAACACTCTCCCTTAACATTTCATCATCCGATATATCCATTTCATATCTTGCTTTTTTGTACCAAGGATATGTTGCAATAAAGAAAACCGAAAATAAGAAGAAACACATTTTCTTAATTGCTTTTTTGAAAAACAGTTTCACTTGTTCCATAATACAGCCTCCTGCCGACACAATATTAGCAGAGAAACATATTCAAAACGGGTAAAGCGCTTTTTCGTTATCCAAATATGCAAACTCGTTACCTTCGGTAATCAAACTGTTTTGCGAATTCACTCACTTCTCGGAGCTCGCTTACTTCTTGGCGGTATGTTATGAATTTGTGAAAATTCGTTGCGATTTTCCTCAACCGTCTCTTTCTCTGTTTTCGGATATTTTTTTAATACGGATTTTAACAATTCATTTTTATCGGAATACATAACTATCCTGTTGCCTTTATCCTCCGGTTCATATAATTCTTCGAATTTGATACCCCATTTAAAGAATAGTTTGAGTTTTGAAATCATAGGATTTGTTCCCGTTTTCATAACAACAAATTGTCCTTTTGGCATTGACTTTAATTCATCGGGTGTCATTAAAGGTCTTTCAATCATTTGCAGTGACTGAGAAGGATCGCTTTTGCTTCTGCTTACGGAGCCTGACATTACCGTTCTGTTGCCCATAGCCTTTGATAATATTTCGGCTGATTTTGAATTGGGAGCAAATCCGCCGAATATGGTAAGCTGTGTATTATCCGTTATGATTTCCGCTCCGTGTTCGCCGTAATTCTGATTGAGCTGAGCAAAAGATTGTATTATTGCAATGATGGATATTCGCCTTGATCTTGACGCCGAAAACATCATTTCGGCAGATTCAATTTTAGGAATCGTTCCCATCTCGTCAAGATACATCATTACTCTTTTATCCAACTTTCCGCCATTTTCGTCTGCAACAGACAGCATTTCTCTGTATAACTGCTGAACTATCAATGAAATCATAAAATATTTGCTTAAATCTTCTTCCGGCATTACAAGAAAAATTGCAGACTTTTCATTGCAGAATTTTTCTGCGTCTATTGATGTATCAAAACAAAGGGTTCCATCTCACTGTCAAGAAACGTATTTAATCGAGAAAGTGTTGTTGAAACTACGGACGCCATTGACTGATCGGATGTGTTAAGTACCGCTCCTGCAAACCATTTTGCTTTATGTTCATTCGGAAGCAGTTCCATTATTTTAGTAAATCCGTTTTCATTCTTACCATCTTCTTTGCTCATAAGTTCCTGAATGATTTTAAACACTGTTACAATATGTCTTTTTTCTTTTGGACAGAATTCGGAAACTAACAATATTGCAGATGTTAGCAACCCTTCCGCAGCATCATAAAAATATGCATTCTGTCCGTATGAGGCATTATCGCCTCCGCTTGATATAATCGTTTTTGATGTGATTTTAGCATACTTTTCCGCTTTAGCCTTATATGAAAGATTTTCAGTATCCTCTTTCCAAAGGTCCATATATTTATTAACCAAATGAAGAAGATTAAATCCGTCGGACTTGGTCGGATTTCTCAAATCTATAACGGATACATTGTATCCATAATATTTTTTTGCAATAGTGCCGTAGTTTCTGTAGAGATCTCCTTTGGTGTCCGATGTAATATAACTCATTCCCGACGCACAGGCATATTCCAGGTTTGGATATAAAAAGTATGCTGTTTTACCAACTCCGGCGGCACCAATCATTAAAGTATGGACATCACCGTCATCTATAAGCGCTGTTGTTTTTCCGCCTATGGTTTTCTGACCTACAAGTGTTCCCTGAATTGTCGGTAGATTTTTACCCTTTCTCCATAATTCAACCTCAAACGAAACCTCTTTGTATGTTTTCCTTATCTCTTCTTTTGGAGCAAAGCGGGCAGTTCCATGCTGACCGTCTCCTACTGTTTTGCTTTTTATACTGTTTAAACTGTATATGTATGAAAAAACAGTGATGAGAAGAAAAATCAATCCCATCACTGTTACAGCAATTATCAGCAGTATTAAATTTGTTTGTATGTTATCAACTCCCATAACATCATTCTTCATAAAAAGCAGCCGATTGCATAATGTAATCAACTGCCTTTGATATATGATTGTTCGATTTTACATATTTATGTCCATTGACGAGCCTTGTTCCTCAATTTCACCATCATTAAGTGAATTAAAATAATGTTCAAAGCAATCAGATATTTCTTCTATTGCTTTATCAATTTTTTTCAGTTCAATTCGGTATCCCATAACATATCTTGAATGACTTTCCCATTCAGTAAACATCTCACTATGGTCATTAAGATATTCTGAAATATTCAAATCAACATCATTATCATTTGCAAGCATAATCAATTGCGTGATGTTATGCGACTTTGGAAATGCAATACCATTTTCCATGAGTTCACATTTAATCCAAAATTCCATTGATTGCTGTAAATGATAGCCAATTATATTTATATACGAATCATCCGGATCATTTGATGAAAGATGACTCCTTATTAATTTCGCAACCTCAAAATTCTTTACGGCTTTATCACGATATGTTTCTTCCGTTTTCATATACAATTACTCCTTTCTCACAAATTTCATTATACAAAATATTATCAACGCTGAAATTAGTTATTAAATCATAAGGAAAGTCGAGATATTTGTTTATCACTCGTTTATTTTCGGTTATATCACAATATATATCGACATCACTTTCCGTATGACATCGGCTTGTAACGCTTGAACCAAAGATAATTAACATATTAATATTGTCATCTTTTTTTAAATGCTCAATAAGTTGAGCGACTCGTTTTTGCTGCAGAGGATGAATATATTCGCAATTCATAAATGGATTATCAATACATATTTTCCATTTTTGATGGTCGAATGTTTTTATTGAATTAAGCATGATATCTCTCCTTTCTGTATTATTCTAATATCATTATACACATATATTTTAACAAAATCAACACAGTTTAATATTAAATATTAGATTTTTAAACCCATCGCTTGCTTTTTTCATTGATTTTTTGAAGAGCTTTTCTATCAATATGACGAGCAAGTTTAGACTTATTATCAAACTCTTTTTTAAACAATTTAGATAAATCATTTAACACAGCAATGACAGCAGTGCGACTCTTCCTTTCTTTGCTGCTGTCGCTTTCACTTTCGTTCGATTCGTCATTATTACTGTCATTAAACGAAATTTCATCGTAACAAATATTAAGTGCTTCCTAATGATTATATTTTTCAATGGTTTAAAGGTTTTATTCTGAGATAACGGAATGTATTCGGCTTTTGTTTGCTGATACATTTCTGTTATTTTATCGCTGTATTTGCACCACAGATTATATAATTCAGAAATGTTTTCATCTTTTTCAAGCTCATCAATAATGAAATTTATTCTCTTCTTCATTGTTTGCGGAAGATAACCATATACAGTTTTGCCTTTGTAATTTTCAAGCATTTCGGATAATTCAATTAATGTTTTTTCGATATTATCATTTTGAAAGTTTCCGCTGTTGATTGATGAAATGAGCAAATCAATTTTATCTTTTACGGTTTCACTCATTTGTGATCTGAGTTTGTTTTGTTCTTTATATATTTCAATTCTGTCATCAGCAAAAATTTGTCTTGATAAAGCCATCTTTAAACTTTTAAGACGGTCTTTTGTCATAAAAGCATTCTGACTTTTTGAGAACATTACCAGATGCACATGCGGATGATATGATTCATTATGGAATGCGCCGTACCATTCTAAATCAGAATAAGGTATACCAAGCGCTTTTGCAAAATTCATTTTGTTTTCCCGAATTAGTCCCATCCAATTTTCCACATTATCATATCCAAGTCTTACAGCGTCCTCCCTTGAAAGCGAAATAATATATGTATGAACATTGTCTTTTTGATTCGCAACTCGGTTTGCAATTTTATCAAGATTATCAACAGGAACATTAACATCTGAAAACAATCCGTGCTTGCCGTATGTTTCAACACCCGGTCAGTGTGCTGTATAATCAATATAGTTTTCTCTTTTCGCAGCCATATCCAAGTTGTAATCAAGCGTCTGTGTAATTAAATCGGAGGCTGCACCTCTTATCTGCTTTTCAAAGTACACTTTATATTCTTCTGAATTGATTGCTGATGGAAAGTCCTTAATTAACTGTTTAATCAGTTCTTTCTGATATTTAGTAACCTTTTTACTTCTCCAACATTCATCGGTAAATTCAACACCGTCTCTTTTAGCAATATACCTTATCAGGTTTTTTATATTGACTTTTGAATCGGGTCTCATATATCTCCACTTAACAATCAACTGACTCATTCGTCTCCGCGCTGATAATGAATCGCACTTGAAAAATCTATTACTCCTTGTGCTCTTTTAATATCCGCAATGCACTTATTTCTCAATTGTTTTAATTCTTCGTCACTGTAATCACATGACGCAGCTTCAAAGTGTATAAGCATTGATAACTGCAAAGCCATATTGTATACGGATTTTATTAAATCCTTTTTCATATTATCAAGCTTAGGAAACAGCGTTTGCACAAATACATCTGCAATGTAATCCTCTGCGATATTGCTTTCTACATATCCGCAGTAAAATCTTATTGCCCTGTCTGCAAATTCCGAACGGCTTTTACAGTGGTCAAGCGAATAAACCATATCAGCCTTTTTCATATTATCATTAGAAAGCCACAATGAGTATCGACTTTTTTCTGAAAAAGGAGTATCTTTAGTTTTCATATTTATCACACCCTTTCGGTATACATTTTAGTTGTTGCCGTTATTGCATATTTCTGATTTTCTGTGCTTGATGAGATTTTTAACAGCGCATATTTTAATGGCTGAAAATCGGCGAGCATTGCTCGACGATGTGAGTCGGAACTGCGTTTGGAGCGCAGTTCCTTATTCCTGCACAAAATCAGAACCTGAACGATTCTCCGCCTTTTTTTAATTTAAACCCGATTAATTGATAAATGTTGTATATTCTCCTTAGTTTCTCTCTACAATCGATTTTTATTTTCGAACGGTTTCCTTCTTCAATATCAATTTAAGCTTGCTTAAATCGGCAAACAAGGGTTTTAAATTTGTTTTATTCATTTTGTTTATTTATTACCGTTTCCTATGTAACCAACATAGTGTTAGTGGTAAACTCTGTTATTAATAAAAAATTCCCATGCATCATCAAACGGAAGAATCAGATAATGGTTATTTCTCATAACCATCATACCGTTTTTATTTTCTTTCATAACCTGTATACGATCTACAAGCCTTAACTGAACCAATCTGTCTATTGCTTTAACAGCAGATCCTCTTGAAATGCCAAGCACTCTTGATATTGTTGTAAGGCTTGGCCAGCATTCCTTTTTCTTACCGGCACAACAAACGAGATAAGAATACACCGCAATTTCATATTTGTTCAGATTTAAAGAAAAAATATTGTTTGGCATTTGATAAAAATTACCGGTCATTTTCATCCTCCGCCGAATATTTATTTACCCGTATAAAAATACAATAATCCCAAATACCGCAGTTTCTTACATTTTTATGTTCTGAAAGTTTATTTTTTAAA
>JAJBVC010000112.1 GCA_020860025.1 Clostridiales bacterium
AGATAGTATATATCTTTTTCGGTAAGTTAGGTAGTATATATTAGGGAATAGAGTGTGAGAAAGGGGAATTGAAAAAACGGCTATCGGCTGTCACGCTCTGCTCGATTTCTCAGAAACTTGTTGTAATACTCTAATGCTTTGCACACAAATTCCTCTGTTCTGCTTATCGGAATGTTTTTTGGGATAAGCTGTCTAACTCTGTCGCCCCTAAGGACAATTTTTTCTTTTTGATTTGGCTTTTCTTCTTCCATAATTGATGATATTACTTCTGTTGTGAGTTTGCCCTCATTAAAGAATTTTCGCATTTTAATTGTCTGTGCGTGCGACGGTGTTGCATCGTTCATATCAATTTCATCAACTACATCTCGCTGACAATCTTCATCGAGATATGATAATTCAACCGCAGGTCGCATTTTAATTCGCCCTTCGTCAACAAATTCCAAAAGTTCGGGAACAAGATTTGTAAGGCGGATATATCTGCGGATTGTGTCTTTGCTTTCGCCAACCTGTTCAGCCAATTCCTTATCGGAACGACCTTGACTTAAATTAGTCGCCACTGGCGACACATTTTCCTTACTCGGTCTTCCTGCCTGTCTTTTCATAGCTTCCAATCTCATTTTGTAGGCAAAGGCTTTTTCACTCGGTAAAATCTGCGACCTTTGGAAGTTACTCTCTACCATCAGGATTATGGCTTCTTCTCTTGAAAGATCAACGACCTCACAACGCAAGGTTTCAAGACCTGCAAGCTCGCTTGCTCGTTTTCTTCTGTGACCTGATACAAGTTCATATCTGCCGTCTTCCTTTTGTCTTACCGTAGCCGGAGTGATAACGCCTCTGTCATTGATACTCTCAACAAGCTGCAACATATCCTCATCATCTCTTACCTTGAAAGGATGATTTGGAAAATCGTCAATCTCACTTATGGGAATATCTCTGATTTTGGATAACTTTGCATCGTCACGCTGCTCTTGTGTCGAGAAAATATCATCGAACACCGGCAGTGTGAAGTCGCTCTTTCTTTCTCCCATCTGCTAACACCTCCTTTGCGATTTCAAAGTAGGCTTTTGACACCAAATTGTTTGGATCATAAGAAAAAATACTTTCGCCTTTTGAAGCAACTTCAGCGGCTTTTACAGCCATTGGAATTTGAGATTTGTAAATCTTAATATGAGAACCGAAATTATTTTTGAGTGCGTCTATTGTGCTTTTCGCAAGATTGGTTCTGTTATCCACGATAGTTAAGAGAATACCGTCAATCTCTAATTTAGGATTAATACATTTCTTTACTTTAGATATGGTTCTCAGTAGCTGCGTCATACACTTAGCAGGAAGGTAATGAGCCTGCACCGGAATAATCACACTATCGGCTGCCGAAAGAGAGTTTAGTGTCATCATACCGAGCGAGGGTGAGCAGTCGATTAAAATATAATCGTATCTGTCTTTCACTTCGCTAAGATAAGACTTCAGAATAACCTCTCTATTCATAGCACTCACAAGACTGATTTCGAAATCAAACAAATCACTGCTTGACGGTAACAAATCAACGCCTTCCTTATGTTTCAGTATTCCGTTATACTGATTGCCCTCCTTGCCTTGTATCACTTCCAACATCTTGTCCGATATGGTGTTTGGGAGATTATCCGTATCTTTCCACCCAAGACAAGTCGTTAAGTCGCCCTGTGGGTCTGCGTCAACAAGCAATACTTTTTTTCCTTGCATAGCCAGCCCGACACCTAAGTTTACCGTTGTCGTAGTTTTACCAACTCCGCCTTTTTGATTGCATATCGCAATCGTTTTGCAGTTTGGCATTGCTGTGTCCTCCTTTCTTTAATTTACAGCCAACTATTCAAAGTTGGCTATGTATAGCAAACGAGCATAAAACTCTTTCAGATGATAATATCTTTATTTGCAATATTTGTTATCACTGAAATGAACTCTTTAAGGCATCTGTTTTAAAAATTTTTAAGTTTATTTGAATGCAAAAACCGCCTGCTCCTCAAAATAGAGAAACAAGCGGTTTAACACATTTTATTTATTTATTTAGATACATACAACCTGTCTTTACAATGTAAACGCTACAATGAAGCCATTGGATTAACGATTTTGATTTTGGAGTGTTTACGACAGCAATTTGTCGTAAAAAATTACCTTTCTTCTCAATATCATTTGTCGTAAATTTGTCGTAAACCCCTTTTTTCGTGATAAATTTGGATTAACGAAACCCGGCAAAACCATATCAAAACGCCGTTTTTTTGGATTTTTAATCTGAAAGTGGCTTCATTGTCGGGAAGAGGAGGACATCTCGGATTGAATAGTTATCCGTCAAAAGCATAACGAGTCTATCAATACCTATACCGAGTCCGCCTGTAGGAGGCATACCGTATTCAAGTGCGGTAACAAAATCATTATCAATCAAATTAGCCTCGTCGTCGCCCGCTTCACGCAGCTTCATCTGAGCTTCAAAGCGTTCTTTTTGGTCGATAGGGTCGTTAAGTTCAGAATAAGCGTTGCCGTACTCGCCGCCGAGAATGAACAGTTCAAATCTCTCTGTAAGAGCCGGACAAGACGGCTTTCTTTTAGTTAACGGTGAAATTTCAACAGGATAATCCATAATAAATGTCGGCTGAATGAGATTTGGTTCAACAAATTCTTCAAAGAACGAATTAAGGACATCGCCCCAAGTTGCTTTGCCCGGAGCAATTTCTATATCATTTTCAGTTGCTATCTGAACAGCCTTTTCATCATCGCTCATAAACGATGCAAAATCAACGCCACTGTATTCCTTGACTGCATCCATCATTGTTACACGTTTAAACGGCGATTCAAGATCAATTTCAGTTCCGTTAAACGTAATATGAAGATTACCGTCGCATACTTCATTTGCAGCGTTTCTTATTAAATCTTCAGCAATATCCATCATTCCGTGGTAATCGGTATAAGCCTGATAAAGCTCAATACACGTAAATTCAGGGTTATGCCTTACGTCCATACCCTCATTTCTGAAATTACGTCCGATTTCATACACTCTCTCCATACCGCCTACTATAAGTCGCTTCAAATAAAGCTCTGTAGCGATACGAAGATACATATCCATATCAAGCGTATTATGATGAGTGATAAATGGTCTTGCCGTTGCACCGCCGGCTATATTGTTAAGAATAGGCGTTTCAACCTCAATAAATCCATGGCTGTCAAGATATGACCTGATTGATGAAATAATTTTTGAACGCTTAATAAAAGTGTCCTTAACATCAGGATTCATAATCATATCAAGATAACGTTTTCTGTAACGTGTATCGGTATCGGTCAAGCCGTGAAATTTTTCGGGTAAAGGGAGAAGCGACTTTGATAAAAGCGTAACCTTTTGAGCGTGAACCGAAATTTCGCCTGTTCTTGTCTTAAATACAAAGCCATCAGCCTGAATAATATCGCCTATGTCCCACTTTTTGAACTCTTTATATTCTTCCTCGCCGATGTCGTTCATACGAACGTAAACCTGTATTCTGCCGGTGCGGTCGTGAACATCAATAAAGTTCGCTTTACCCATATCACGCCATGTCATAATTCTTCCGCAAATTGAAACGTCCTGTTCCTCAAGCTCGGCAAAATTTTCGCTGATTTCGGCTGCTGTATGCGTCTGATTTGCAACAGTAATTTTAAACGGGTCTTTACCGTCAAGCTGTAAAGCCTTAAGCTTGTCAATTCTAATTTGCTTTTGCTCATTTTCGGAAAGGACAACCTCAGCCATTTTCATTTGTGCGGCATTTGCGTTTGCGCCGATTTTTTCAATCATTGCAAGTGCCGAATCGGTATCGTCAGCACTGCCCTCAAGAGCAACAGCTCCCGTTTGCAGAAAAAGAGTATATTTAACCTTTTCGCCGTCCTGCTCGATAAGATACTTGGGATTTGTCTTTTCCTCATCGTTTGCGAGAGTATTTTGCACTTTCATTTTACTGTTTTTCTTAACAGCTTTAACTCCTCGCTTGCAAGCATCCTCTTTATCAAATACAGGACTTACTCCAACAACTGTATCGTCAATAATAAGTTCAAAAGAAAAAGTGCCGTCTGCGGACTTTGTAATTTCAAATATTGCAGCCATGGTTCACCTCATAAATTAGTCTATTGCCTTGATTTCAAGTTCAAGATTACCGATAGGCGCTTCTACAACTACGGTTTCGCCGATTTTTGCTCCCATAAGAGCCATACCTACCGGACTTTCATCGGAAATTTTACCCTGTGACGGATCGGACTGTGCAAATCCGACAATCTCATAAACAGCCTCAACATTATCCTTTTTGCGTATAACCGTAACCTTTGAGCCCATACTTACAGAGTTTTTGCCTGCGTTATCAACAATTTCTGCATGCTCAAGCTGGTATTCAAGTTCACTGATACGTGCCTCGATTTTTGCCTGTTCGGATTTTGCCTCGTCATATTCGCTGTTTTCCGAAAGGTCACCGTATGAACGTGCAACCTTGAGTTTTTCTGCTATATCAATTCTTCCTGCGGTTTTAAGGTTGTCAAGCTCTTTTTCAAGCTCAGCCTTACCTTGTGCTGTCATTTTAAAAGTTTTTGCTGCCATAATAACAATCTCCTTGTAAATTTAATCATTTAATTATATATTATTATATTTTTAGTGTCAAGTATTTAAAATAAGTAACAAGCCCTTTCAAAGATGAATTTCTCTTTGAAAGGACTTGCGTTAACCCGACTGTACTAAACTAACAATAATCGAATAACTTTTCTGTTTTTTAATGTCATTCAACAATATAAATTAACATTGATTTTAAGCCGATTTAATCGTCATAGTCGAGTCTTTCGATAGATTTGTCAAGGATACTGCCCGTTACAGCCTGAATTTCGTATTCGTACTCTTTTTCTGTCGTTTCAAATTCAATTTCATAAAGAGGAATACCGTCGTCTATTTCAAACTTAGCCTTGATAAACGTAACCTGGCTTGAGGATAAGCCTGCGTCTTTGAGCGCCTTTTTCTTTGCTGCGTCAACGCCGATATAATCAGTTGATGCCGTAGTTGTGGTTGTAGTAGTTGTCTTTTTCTTTGTCTTATACGGCTCTTTGTCATAAGAAATAATGTTTCCGCTCATATCAATTTCGTATTCATATTCGTAATCCGATGTGTTAAATTCTACGTCATAATACGCAATTCCATCGTCATAATCCTTATGAGCAGTAAGATTTTTAGCGTTGTTCTTCGATACGCCCGCTGCGTTCAAAGCGATAGTCTTAGCCTTAGAAGCTGTAATTGTGCTGCTTGACGCTGTAGTCGTCGCCTTTTTTGTAGTGGTTTTTTTAGTAGTAGTCTTTTTGGTTGTGGCTTCTGTCTGAGCCTTGGTTGTTGTTGCCTTTTTAGTTGTTGTGTTGCTGCTTTGAGTAGTTTGCTCCTGAGCGGCTGCTGATGAAGTCGTTGCTTCAGTTTGATCATTTACACTATCTTCACTTTGAGTGTCGTCAGTGCTTTCAGCTTGGGCTGTCGTCTCTTCGGCTGCCGTTGTTTCAACTATAATTTCAGTTTCGTCTGCGTCATCGTCAATGTCACGGCTTCTTTCAAGAATCGTTCCGTCGTCGGCTTTGATTGAATATTCATATTCATTTATTGTTGCTACGTTAAATTCTATATCGTAAGCAAACACACCGCTGTTAAGTTCCAATTTTGCTTTTGTAACGACTGTGTCCGCCTCATCTGCACCGGCGTCGGTCATGGCTATATTGATTGCTTTGTCAATACCTATTGCATTTTTTTGTGCATTGCTTTTTGCATACGAATAACTGCCTGCTCCAAGTGCTGTAAGTGCAACTACGAGAGCGATTATACCGATTACAAGTTTTTTTGTCTTTGTTAGATTTTTCATAATGAAAGCCTCCTTAAAAATTTGTTTTTTGTTTTGTTGTGACTTCATTATATCCGCCAAAGATTAAAACAAGATTAAAAAAATAACTTTTTTAAATCTTTTTGAAAAAAACTTTAAACTCGCTTCCCTTGCCTACTTCGCTTTCAACATTTATATGTGCGCCGTGCAAATCGGCAATAGCCTTTACAGTTGAAAGACCGAGTCCTGTGGAATACTTTAAATCGTCATTATTTCTTGCTTTATTTTCCTGGAAAAAGCGATCGAAAATTCTTTCAAGATTTTCCTTTTCAATGCCGATTCCCGTATCTTTTACACTTAAAATTACGTTTTCGTCGGTCTGATAAAGGCTTACAAAAACACTGCCGTTTTCTTCCGTATAGCGATATGCGTTTGAAATAAGATTGTTAATTAAAATTTCAATCATATCCTCGTCGCCGTTAATAAAAATATCCTCACGAATATCATTTTCAAGCGTAATATTTTTTTCGTCGCTTATTTTTCGTTCAAAACAGATTTCCTCAAGAAGAAGCGACAAATTGATTTTGTCAATATTCTTCAGCTTTTCCTGACACTCAAGCCTTGAAAGACGAAGCATACTCTCTACCATATTCTTCATTTTTGTGCTTTGACGTTTTATAACAGAAAGCGAATCTTTATATTCCTCTTTCGTTCTGTCCTTTTCAAGCGAAAGCTCGCTTTGTGCAAGAATCGTTGTTACGGGAGTTCTCAGTTCGTGGGAAATATCGGCTGTAAACTGACGTTCCTCCATAAATGATTTTTCAAGACGTGCAAACATTTTATTAAACGTATCGCCGAGCTGATAAATTTCGTCATGACTTTTCGGCAGTTCAATTCTTTTTGAAAGGTCGTCGCCGTCGCTTATTTCTTCGGCGGAATTTATTATTTTTCTTACAGGTCTTACAATCCTGTTTGAAAGTATATAACACCCTATTATGGCTATCAAATCAATTATCGGCAAAATCAAAAGCGAAAGATTTACTATAGTTGTAAGAACAGTTTTGTTTGCGTCCTCGTTAATAACTCCCTGGAGCGTAAGTCCCTCAAGGTTATCGCCCTCGGGAATTACATTGTATACATAATATTTTGTACCGTTGAATTTATACTCGAACACACTGTCCTTTTGCGCTATCGGAGCGCCTATCAGATTTTCGCCGTAAAGAAGCTCGCCGTTTTCATCATAAAGGCAGGAATGAACGCCCTGACTTACGTTTAAATAGTCATCGTCAATTTCAAGAAATCCGTCGTCATAGCTTATATATTGGTCGCCGAACTCAAGTTCTTTTCCATCAAGAGAACTGTAATATTCAATCTCGTCAATATTTTCGGACACTATAGCTTTTAGCGTTTCCTGAACGTCTGTGTAAATCGCATTTCTGCTGATAGTTAAAATTACCGCAAACGATATGGCGGAAACAAGAATTATAACTACGGAAAACCAAAGCGTTATTTTTGTTCTGATTTTTAGATTATTCATTCTTCCTCCCTTATGGTGTAACCATAACCTCTGACAGTTTTAATAAGCTTTTTATCAAAGCCGTCGTCAATCTTCTTTCTTAAAAAACGAATGTAAACGTCTATAACATTAGTAGTGCCGTCATAATCAAAATTGTATATATTATTCTCAATCTGCTCACGGGAAAGCACTCTCCCCTGATTTTTAATCAGATATTCAAGAAGCGCATATTCCTTTACGGAAAGGCGGATTTCTTTTCCCGAGCGTGTTACCTTTTTCGTCAGAGTATCAACGCTCAAGTCGGCAACCGTATAAATATTTGAATAATTATTTGTGCTTTTTCGTGTCAATGCACGAATTCTTGCCGTCAGCTCGTCAAACGAAAAAGGCTTTGTCAGATAATCGTTTGCACCGATGTCAAGCCCTTGTACCTTATCATCAATACTGTCTCTTGCAGTCAGCATTAAAATCGGTGTTGAACCGCCGTTCATTCTGTACCGTCTAACAAGCTCAAACCCGTCAAGTTTCGGCATCATAACATCAATAAGAGCCAAATCATATTCGGCATTTTCAAGATAATACAAGCCGTCCTCTCCGTCATAGCAATAGTCAACAGAATAATTTTCTTCTTTGAGTTTTTGAACGATTACAGCGTTTAAATCCTTTTCGTCCTCGCAAACAAGTATTTTCACAATATCACCTCGCAAAATTTTTCATTATTTAATTTTATTTTATCTAATTTTATTTTATCAAGATTAAAAATAGATTAAAGTCTTAATTAATCTTTCAGCTTGCTTTTCCAGTATTCACAAAGATTTTCTGTACTCCACGCTGCATTCGCAGGACTTGTTGACGGCAGGCAAATCGCCTTGATTTTAACACTGCTTTCTATGTATTTTTGATAAAGCATATCAGCCTTTTTGCCGTTTGTGAAAATTTTATTCACCTTTGAATTGTCAATTATAAATGAAATATCATTAGGGACAACATTTTTTATACTGCTGTCTGACGAGCCTGTAATATCGCACGACTTTATAACGTCCCAAAGCGCAATATGATTTTCAAGTAAAAAAGCCGTTTTTTCTTCAATGGTTCTTGGCACTTCGCACTCAAACACAAAAGCTAAAACACTCCAAAAACGATTTTGAACATGACCATAGAAAAAGCCCTGCTCACGTGATTTTACGGACGGAAACGAGCCTAAAATCAATATTTTGCTTTCACTGTCGTATACGGGATTTATAGGATGATCAATCATTATTTTTCCACCTTTGTTTCAGTGTACCATAAATCGGCTTTTAAATAAAGGATAATTCGCTGTGCTGTTGCAATTTTTACGGCTTTATGATATATTGATATAAACGGATTATTAAAAATTTCAACAGTAAAAATATCGGAAAGGCAGTCTGCTTTACAGCGGACTTGTTTAAAATTATGAAGCAATGCCCAAAATGCGGTCAATATAACGGGGATAATTCACACTATTGCCAAATGTGCGGTACACCGCTTGACGTTCAGCAAAATCAGTATAATTACAATCAAAATACGTATTATCAGCCGCCAAATGAAAATAATGCTCAACCGCAGGAACAAAACCACAGCGAATACAATATACCGCAAAAAAAGAAAAAGTTTGATATAGTGAAATTATCTTGGATATGTACTGCTATATTTGCTG
>JAJBVC010000065.1 GCA_020860025.1 Clostridiales bacterium
GCGAAAACTCAGGGGCGCAAATTTTAACACTGTCATTGACTATGGAGAGCTTGTACCTTTTGTTGATACAAATATTAAATCGTTTTTTTCCTGCGTAGGAAATACGGAACGTCCCGATGTTGTTGTTTCAAAGCTGCTTGAGGGCCGTGTTGTAATAATGGTAGAGGGTTCGCCGTTTGCAATTTATGTTCCGTATCTTTTCAGCGACAGCTTTCAGTGCGTTGATGATTATGACAATCCGCCGTTTTACAGCGGCTTAATGAGGATTTTAAAATATTTCAGCTTCGTTCTTTCAATATTTCTTCCGGGAATTTATGTAGCAATCGGCACGTTTCATCAGGAGCTTATACCGACGGGACTTCTTTTTACAATCGCAAGCGAGGAAATAACGACACCTTTTTCACTGATGACTGAGGCTGTTTTGCTCCTTATTTTGTATGAGATTATGCGTGAAGCGGGCCTTAGATTGCCGCAGTCCATAGGTCACGCAGTGTCAATCATCGGCGGTATAGTTATAGGTGAAACGACAGTAAGCGCAGGACTTATAGGCGCTCCGATGCTCGTTGTAATTGCATTGACGGCTATTTCATCATATGTTGTATATCCGCTTTATGAGAGTGTTTCGGTATTAAGATTTATTTTTATTATTATCGGCGGTTATACGGGAATTTACGGAATTATTTTAGGAGCAGGCGTCATATGCGTAAACATATGCTCGCTCGGCCCATTTGGCGTTCCTTTGTCAGCACCGATTTCACCGTTTGACAAACATTCCCTTGGCGATATCTTTTACCGTGAAACTTGGAAAAAACTTTCAAAACGCAAGGTCAGAGTAAGCAAATTGAGAGGTGCAGATGTTGACTTTTTCAAAGAAAAATAAAATTGCCCCGATAAGTATTTTTTATCTGCTTTATATCAGTCGAATGGTCGTTACGCTGACGGATATTCAGTCGCTTTCGATAGGCTCGGTAAGTACGGATGTGCTTATAAGTCTTGTCTTGTCTCTAGGAATTACTGTTTTATTATCTTTGCCGGCGATTTTTTGCTGCCGTTTTAATAAAAATCCGTTTGATGTAAAGTGGGTGGGATTTTTTTATTCTCTTTACTTTGCATTTTTGGCGGGAGTAAATATCAGCCGTTTTTCTTATTTTGCCTCAACAACGCTTAATCCCGACTCTAAGCCCTTTATATTTGCACTTATAATAGCGGTTTGTGCATTTTATTCGGCGTGTTTCGGAGTTGAAGCAATAGCTCGTTTTTCGTCTTTTGCATTTATTCTTCTTATTCTTGCGGTTTTAGCCGTTTTTGCCTGTAACATTAAATCGTTCGATGAAATAAATCTTTATCCGGTTATACAAAGCGACAGGAGCGATATAATAAAAAAAGCCTTTATTTTCAGTTCAAATACGAGTGAAGCTGCAGTATTTTTATGTCTTAATAAAAAGGTCAACGGCAATGCGATAAGACCGTTTGTGAGAGCGATTTCAGCGGCATACCTGACTATATTTGTGTTGGTGCTTTTTGTTATGGGCGTGCTTGGCGCAGGCGCATCGCTTCAGACTTTTCCGATTTATACTTTGTTTGAAATGTCAAAAATAGGTAACTATGAGCGTCTTGACGTTTTGCATATTTCATTTTGGATTTTGGGAGTATTTTTAAAATCGGTTCTTTTAACCTACTGCTCGGCAATTTCTGTTAAAACTGAGCGAAAGATTAAGCATTCGTACAAGTGTCTTGTTTCAATCGTATTTACGTTTGCGCTTTCATTATATTTAACTCAAAGCACTGTGTACGAAACGGTACTGCCTAATATAATAATGCTGCCGTTTTTAATTTTCTGCGTTATAATTCCGATTTGTACGCTTATATTCAAAAAGAGAAACCTGGGTGACGAGCTTGTCGAAATTATGTAAAGTAATATTTTTGGTAATTTTTTGCGCCGCTGTTTTTTCCGGCTGTATGAATACACAGCACCTAAAGGATTTAGTTATTGTTGAGGGTATGGGAATTGACAAAAAGAACAATGAAATTGAACTGAATATACAGACGCTTAATTTTCAGATAAACAGTTCTTCCGAGCTTCCGAGCGGAAATATGACAACGATAACGTCAGCTTCGGGTGATATGATTACAGACAGTATATCAAATCTTTCCCAAAAATTATCAAAGCGACTTTTTTTCGGTCAAAATAAACCGATTGTAATAGGAAATGAAATTGCAAAAAACAACTTAGACGAGAATATAGATTACTTTTTACGCTCGTCGGATTCTCGTTCGGACGTTGCTGTGTGCATTGCCGAGGATGAGGCTAAATCAGTTATTGAAAGTGAAGAAAACGACAGTTCGGTTCCTGCCGAAAATATTTTGTATCTTATAAAAGATAATGAGGAATTGGGAATGAGCGTGTACGTAACGGCAGGCGATATTTTAAATCTTTATACCGACGAGACATCGGATATTTATATGCCGGTAATTTCTGCTGAAAAGGACAGCGTAAAAAGCAGCGGAATAGGACTTTTCAGTGGCAGCAGGCTTGTCTATACGACAGACGATGATGAAACTATGGGATTTCTTCTCATAAACGGTAAGGTGAAATCGGCGACTGTCGGTACTCAGGACAGCGAGCTTGGAGAAATCGGAATAAAAATAACGGACGCCAAGACCAAAAACAGCGTAAGTATTGTTGACGGTACGGTTGTATTTAACGTTGAAATCAAAGCCGATATGAGTGTTGATGAAATTCAAAACGGCTTGACAACCGACCTTTCCGCCGACGATATGGAAAAAATACGTATCCTTGCCGAGGAAAAGGTAAAGGAGCTTTGCAAAAAAGCGTTTTATGCCTGTCGAGACAATAACAGCGATTCGTTAAGAGTAGGCGATTACCTTGCAAAGGATTCTCCTGTGTCATATGAATTGCTCTCAGACAATTGGGATTATTATTTCACAACCGTTCAGTGCAGTGTAAACGCAGATATTATGCTCAAAAAAATCAGTGAAAATACTGAATTAAACTGATACATTGGCGAAAAATTGTTGACAGCTCCTCGCTGCTCGTATTACCGCCTGTAGCAAAGCATACTATAGACGGGATAATAAGACTTAGCGCAAACAAAATGATATAAGTGATAATAGGTTTTTTCATAACTGTATCTCCTTGACTTTATATATAAAAAACTGTATAATAAAATAATAACTTTTAAAATTAAGAATCAGCAAATTTGAAAATTCGGATTTTATAACGATGTTATTCTGTTATATTATGTTATGCTGAACAGTAGCGATTTTATTCTCAAAGGGGAATGGTTTATGCCGTCAAATAATTATATTTCACCTATTTCTATGGAAGCTCTTTCAAGCCTTTGCGGTGAGCTTGATAAAAATAATTCAATAAAACCAAATGATTTTGAAAAATATCATGTTAAACGTGGACTTCGTAACGAGGATAATACCGGGGTTATGGCAGGTCTTACTCGTATTTGTTCTGTTGAGGGTTATTATATTCTTGACGGCGAAAGAATTCCGAAAGAGGGTAAACTGTCATACAGAGGCTATGATATTAACGATATAGTAAACGGCTGTATAAACGACGGGCGATTCGGCTTTGAGGAGGTAACGTGGCTTCTTTTATTCGGAGAACTTCCGTCTGCTGAACAGCTTTTAAGCCTTCGGGAGGTTATCAGCGAGTGCAGAACGCTTCCCGATGAGTTCGTTGAGGATATGATTATGAAGCATCCCTCAAACGATATTATGAATAAGATGATGCGCAGTATTATGGCTCTTTATTCGTTTGATGAAAATCCCGACGATACGTCTATTCCGAATGTTTTGCGTCAGTCGCTTCAGCTTATAGCGCAGATGCCAACTATTATGAACAGCGCTTATCAGGTAAAACGACGTGCTTTTTATAACAAGACGATGTTCCTGCACCCGATTAAAAAGGAACAGTCAACAGCCGAATATATTTTAAATCAAATTCGTGTGGATAAAAAATTTACAGATGAAGAGGCAAAGCTCCTTGATATTTGCCTTATGCTTCACGCTGACCACGGCGGCGGTAACAATTCTACATTTTCAACGAGAGTTCTGACTTCAAGCGGTACGGATACATATTCTGCCATTACCGCCGGATTCGGTTCTCTTAAAGGGCCTCGTCACGGCGGTGCAAATCTGCGTGTTGCAAAGCAGATGGATGAAATAATGGAGTGTACATCTGATTCCACAGACCCGTCACAGGTTAAGGATTATCTCGTAAAAATTCTTAAAAAAGAAGCGGGCGACGGTTCGGGACTTATTTACGGTATGGGCCATGCTGTTTATACACTGTCTGACCCTCGTGCCGTTATCCTAAAGGAAAGTGCTAAAAAGCTTGCTTATGAAAAAGGATTTGAAAAGGAATTTGTAACACTTGAAAATATCGAAAAGCTGACTCCCGAGGTGTTTGCGCAAATTAAAGGTATTGATAAGCCGATGTGTGCTAACGTAGATATGTATTCGGGTCTTGTTTATAAGGTGCTCGGTATTCCGACCGACCTTTATACACCGCTTTTCGCAATAGCAAGAATTTCGGGCTGGTGCGCTCACAGACTTGAAGAACTTATTTCCGGCGGAAGAATTATGCGTCCTGCCTATAAGAGCGTGAATAAGGTCAGAGAATATAAGGATTTAAGGGATCGTAACTGATTTAATATACAATATGGGAGAGAGTAAAGTGCGGAAGATTGTGGCAAAAATACCGATAATATTATTATTTTTGTCGGTGGCGGCTGCATCGTTTCTGCACTTTTTCCTGTATTCCGACAGCTTTGTTAATGACGATGGCGGTAATGCAACAATCTATGTGATTGTGCTGATTGTTATTTCGGCAGTTTTGTGTGCGATAGCTTCGCCGGGGAAAGACAGTCTGCCCACGCTTTTTGATTTCGCTTCAAAAAAACAGATTACAGCTGTAATGTATTTGCTCAGTATATCGTTTTTTGTTGATTTTTTGCACCAAGGGTATAATTGTTATAAATATTTGGAGCAGCATACGTATACGGAATATAACTATTTAATCTGCGTTGCTGCGTCGGGCGTATTTGCACTTTTTTGTTGCTTTTATTTTATTGTTTTTTCAAAGACTGTTACAGGCAGCAATTATGATGTGCGCAATTTTACGGCGCTTCATCTTTCGCCTGTAATATGGGCTTTGCTGCAGCTTTTTGTTATAATGATAAAAATTGTAGATATAAATACAGATTACGAAATATTTTATCAGTTTATATTTTTATGTGTATTTTTATGCTTTGCGCTTTCGCTCGCTCGTGCCGTGGGAAATAAGACAGGAAAATTGAGCCGTATGTTTTGCTTTTCGGCAATGCTTAATACAGCGATGTCAGTAATAATCGTTTTGCCAAGATGGGCAGCGTTTATTAACAGCGGTGGCAAGGCGGAATTTACTATGGATTATTCAGGCGTTACATATTTTATGCTTGGTGTTTTTTCGTTCGTATTGCTCAGGGATATAAATAAACGTAGGGATTAGAGGAGAAAAAATTGTTTTTAGAAAATTTAAAAACCATAGCTCTTCAGGTATTGATTTTGTACCTTATTGCCGGTGTCGGTTTTGTTACGGACAAGATAGGAATATTCAGTCAGGATGACGGTAAGCGACTTATTGATTTGCTGTTTAATGTGATTTTGCCTATAGCGATTATAAGGACGTTTATAAATATGGAGTATACGCCCGAACACGTAAAGGGTATTTTTATTGCGTTTGCCTGTGCAATGGGAACTCATTTGTTCGGTGCAATAGTGTCCGCCTTTACGTTCAGAAAACGAAGTCTTAAGGAACGTGGCATATACCACTATGGTATGATACTTTCAAATGCCGCCTTTCTTGCTCTTCCGCTTGCAAAAAGCGTAATAGGTGATGAAGGGATTTTTTACTGTTCTGTTTACGTGGCTGTGTTTAATATGGTTGCGTTTACCTACGGCATTTATGAAATATCGGGTCATGAGGCCAAAATTGATTTTAAACGGCTTATATTTAATCCGGGTTCAATATCCGTTATTATAGGTTTACCGCTCTTTTTTCTTCAGCCCGATATACCGTATTTTATAGATTATCCTATGGAGCTTATCGGCAACTGCAATTCACCGCTTGCGATGATTGTCTTCGGCACGTTTCTTGCAAATTCAAATTTCAAAAATTTGCTTATGAAAAAGGAGCTTTACTTCACTTCATTTATAAGATTGGTACTGATACCGCTTTGTATGCTGGGAATATTCTACTTGTGCGGGGTAAGAGGCGATTTGCTGACCGCAATGATTATTTCAAGTGCTGCGCCGACTGCCACAAACACGGCAATGTACGCAGCGAAATATGACAACGACACTGCTCTCGGAGCGGAAATAGCTGCGCAAACATCTGTTTTTTCAATAGTCACAATGCCTGTTATCGTTGCATTGGCGTCTGTTGTATAGTTAAAATTTACAAATAGTATATTTTATTTTATCAATTTGTAAATTTTATTTTAATATATTCTTCAATTTGTTGAATATAAACCGTATTTATCGTATAATTAGAATGTAGAGATATTAGTGTGTTTTAAGACAGATTGGGTGATTTAATGAAGTTAATAATATTGATTGTTTCAAATAAGGACTTGAACAATATTATTTCCGCTGTCAGCGTTGAAGGATTCTTTTCAACGAGAATATCAACGGCAGGTCAGTTCTTGGAGGGCGGCCATTCAACCGTACTAATCGGCGTCAAGGATGACGAGGTTGAAAATCTATTTTCAGTAATACAAAAGAATGTAACAAAGCGTGTAGTTCGTAAAACAGGTGTTGAAAGCACTCTTGAGGGCTCTCTTTTAAAAAAGCCTGTCGATGTTGAGGAATACGGCGGAGTCGCTTTTGTAATAGATGTAGAAGAATTTAGAAAGTTTTAGTTTATGAAAGCCTTAAACTTTATCGGCAATGAAAAAACAGTTGAACAGCTTGGCGCTTTGATTGATGCAAACCGATTTCCTCATGCAGTTTTGATTGAGGGTGAAGAGGGAATAGGCAAGCGTACTCTTGCCCGACTGCTTGCAGCGGCGCTTGTGTGCAGAGAAAGTGAAAAGCCGTGCGGCGAATGTTCGCAGTGTCGCAAGGCTATGGAGAATATTCATCCCGATATTTTTGAATACAGCGCAACGGGCGGTTCACGTTCATTTCATGTTGATACGGTTAGGCAGGTAATAAACGATGTGTACATTCAGCCGAATGAGGCTGACTATAAAGTTTACATACTCGGCAATGCAGACTGTATGAACGAATCGGCTCAAAATGCTATTTTAAAAGTGCTTGAGGAGCCGCCGTCTTATGCGGTCTTTTTGCTCACTGCCGTATCGAAAAGTGCAATGCTACAAACTATACTTTCACGTTGTGTAACTGTTACGCTTGAGGGTGTTGACATTGATGAGGCTGTGCGGTATATTACAAATAGAGATGATTTTCAGGACGTTCAGGCGCTGAAAAATGCACTTCAAACATTTAATGGCAATATAGGCAAAGCTCTTGACAGCTTGCAGGACAGTAAATCGTTCGAACTTGTAGAGGTGTGCAATAATATTTGTAAGTCGCTTGTCAGCGGAAGCGAATATTCTGTTTTAACGGCGTGTTCGGCTTTTCAAAAGGACAGGCAGTCTGTAGTTTTCGCCGCTGATTTGATGAAAAATATTTTTAGAGATTCGCTTGTCAGTAACAATGACGGCAATATTATTTCAGGTCAGAATGAAACGGTAAAGCTGCTTAAATCTTCTCTTACAAGAAATCAGCTTGTAAATCTTATTTCAGTGTGTGACGAGATAAAAAAATCAGCTCAAATGAACGGCAACAATGCATTGATTATTACAAAAATGTGCTACGATTTACGCCGTGCGGTCGGCAGTTAAAGCAAAGCCGGTATATCTTACAATAACTCTTGTACGGGCTACAGCAGGGTTATTTGATTATTCATTGTAGCCTGAAAGGTAATGGTATTATGACAAAAGTAGTTGAAGTTCGCTTTAACGAGCATGGCAAGGTTTATTTTTTTGACCCGTGCGAACTTGATATAAAAAAAGGTCAGTATTTGATTGTTCAAACTGCATATGGTATAGAATGTGGCAAAGCACATTCAACGGTTAAAGAGATTGATGACAGCAAACTTGTGGCGCCTTTAAGGCCTGTTCAAAGAATTGCGAACGATAAGGATTTAGAGGATATAGAAGAAAACAAAAAGCTTGAAAAAAAGGCACTTGAAATTTGTGAAGAAAAAGTAAAAGAGCACAATCTTGAAATGAGTCTTACGAATGCTACCTATACGTTTGACCGCTCAAAAGTAACGATTTATTTTACAGCGGACGGCAGAGTCGATTTTAGAGCGCTTGTAAAGGACCTTGCAGCGGTTTTGCGAACAAGAATTGAACTTCATCAAATCGGTGTTCGTGATGAAAGCAAATATTTAGGCGGTCTCGGAGCTTGCGGCAGAGAGTTTTGCTGTTCAACATTTCTTCCGAATTTTAACGCCGTATCAATTAAAATGGCAAAAGACCAGGGATTGTCGCTTGCACCGGGCAAAATCAGCGGTACTTGCGGCAGGTTGATGTGCTGTCTTAAATATGAGCAAAATTCATATGAATATCTGCACAAAATTACTCCTAAGAAAGGTGCTGTAGTAATGTGCAGAGAGGGCAGAGGTACTGTCGTTGACGTTGCGATTTTAACGGGAAAGTTAAAGGTTCAGCTTGATAGCTCACCTGAAGGACTTCCTGTTGTCGTTGACAGAGAAAACGTAACGGTAATCAGGGATAAAATCAGGCATGGCAAAAATAACCAAGCGGAAAATGAAGTAGAATAAACGGTTAAGAATATTTATTTTTTACATTGCTTTTATGATAAAAGTTATCGTATTATAAAACCATTTAAAAAGATTAATATAATAAATGTTGGGGTGTT
>JAJBVC010000111.1 GCA_020860025.1 Clostridiales bacterium
TTTTTAAACAGTCGACTGATTTTCAATGAAAACCAATCGACTTATGTTTAATATTTTGTTCATCGTTCGGATTTATCAAGTATTCTTTGAATTTTCCATCGAGCCATCGGATAATTTTTCAATTTTGATACAATTTCCTCTTCGCTGAAAACGAGTTCAGGACAATAAACACCACTTTTAAACTTCTTTAATGCAAACGATGTTTTGAGCAGTTTTGATGATGAGAAAAAGCGCAGCACTTCCTGCAATCTCAATACTTTTTCAAGTGTATCACGAACAACACCGAGTTCATGGGCTTTTTGTGCCAAATCCGATTTGCTATATATCTGCATTTTCTGTTCCTCCGTTTAGCATTTCATACTGCATATTTTCGGGATACATCAAGTGCCATTTGGAACTGTATCCCATATTTTTTTTGCTTAGTCCTTTTACCAAATATTTTGAGCTTGTTCCTGCATTGTTTTTTAATTCTTTGAAAAAGTCATCGCTTAAAAGCAATTCGTTTTGAAAAAATTTAAGCAAAAATCCTGCTTTTTGATAAAGAAACTTTTTATCATATTCCTTAAGATATTCAAGCAATTTACTCTCTTCAAGAAACGGAACAGAGGATATACAATTCAATAATTCTTCAAGTCCCATATGATTTTCAAAATTATTTATACAGTCTATTACCGTTCGCTCTAAGCAGGACACACGAACTCCGTCAGGCTGAGTTATGACTCCGGCATTTATTGTCGGTGCTGTTCTTTTAAATTCGGTGCCATTAAAGATGAAGGAATTAAATTTTTCTTTTGAAGTAACACAAACCTCATACGAAACTTGATTTGCATATCCGAAATATTCAAATGCAGAGTGATACGAAATGAAAGATGATTCTGTTAATATAGACGCCACCTCAAATTTATTTAAGACAGGTTCGTTATCTACAATATTAACAGCTGTATATAAACCTTTTTTTATAGCTGAAATATAACCTTTTTGGCAATATCTCTGTAAAACAGATTTAGCAGTATTTACATTACCTGTCAGCTTTACAACATCAGCAAGCCGAAAACTTTTCAGTTTTAATAAATCATTGTAATATTTCAAATTTATACCTCCGTTCGCTCATATTATACTCCAAAATATGCATTTAGTCAATACTTGCGAGAAAATAATGAGCGGATACATCATAAGATATTATCGACTCATAATGATTTCTTTTTTTGGCTTACTGAATTCAGCATCATCCGGCTCACCGCCTATTATTTCGTTCTCACGCTTATCCATATTGAGCAGGATGTTCAGCTCATCAAGTCTGGCTGTTTTGACTTTAAGTTCTTCTTCGTGAACGAACGGTTTTTCTATCTCGTCTTTGGCAGTTTCTAATTGCTTTTCGGTATTTTCAAGATTGTTTTCTGCAACAGAAAGTGCTTCTTCAAAACGGTCAATACCGTTATCAATTCGTACAATATTGCCGTGAACATCATCGCCGAGAGGTACATCTTTACTTGTTTCACCTTTTAGCTTCACAACATAATTTCGCTCGGCAGCATCAAAATACAGTTCTGTTTTAAAGCCACGATATTCTCCGAGAGGGATAGCGTCGGGACTGCTCATTGACTTACAAGCGTTAATAATTGCCTGACCTGCCTTTGATTTTTCGGCGTAAGAAACACCTAAAACAGTCATATTAAGCGGTTGCTCGGAATCGGGTTTGGGATGTGATTTAGCTGTTTCAACATCTTTTATAAGACCTTGAACACGAGTTTTTAACATCGCAATTTGCTGCGGATAGAACTTGATAACCTTATCTTCCAAAGCATATTTTTCGGATAAAAAATTGGACTTTAGAAGCTTCAGCTTTTGTACCTGAATGTCTAAGTCCATCTTTTCTTTAATATACGGATTGCCGGTTGCAAGCATTTTTATCTCTGCATAAGATAAGGCTGTTTCATCAATATCCTCGGCAGAACGCACAGGAGATTTGCTCGTCATAATCTGACTTGCAAACTTCTGCTTGCCTTCAACAAGCTGATAGAGATATGCGTCAAAGGTCTGCTCAGTAACATAGCGATATATGTCTACATCGGAATTTGAGTTGCCCTGACGGACAATTCTGCCGCTGCGCTGCTCCAAATCCGACGGTCGCCAAGGGCAGTCAACATCGTGCAGAGCAATAAGTCTGTCCTGCACATTAGTACCTGCACCCATTTTTTGAGTTGAACCGAGAAGTACTCTGACCTCACCTTTTCTTGTTTTTTGGAATAACTCTTTTTTCTTTATATCCGTATCTGCTTCGTGTATGAATTTTACTTCGCTTTCCGGAATACCTTTTTCAATGAGCTTTTTCCGAATGTCATTGTATACGGAAAATGTTCCGTCATTTTTCGGAGTTGATAGGTCGCAGAATACGAGTTGAGCCGATTTCTTGTCAGAGGTTTCTTCCCAAATGCGATAAATATTATCCACGCAGGCGTTGATTTTACTTCCCTCAAAATCAGGTAACATATCGTTAAGCATACGCTGGTCAAGAGCAAGCTTTCTGCCATCGTTCGTTATTTTGAGCATATTGTCTATGCTTGAATCAATACCTCCGTTTCTTACTTTTTCGGCTCTTTCGGCAAGAGACGCTACCATTTCTTTTTGCATTTCAGACGGTTTTACGGCGATATTATGATAATGTGCCTCAGGCACGGGCAGATTAAGCATATCGGATGTTTTAATGTCGGCAACCTCTTTGAACATTGCCATAAGTTCGGGTAGGTTATAGAACTTAGCAAAGCGTGTTTTCGCTCTGTAGCCTGTTCCTTCGGGTGTAAGCTCTACTGCCGTTACGGTTTCTCCGAATGTGGAAGCCCAAGCGTCGAAATGCTGCAATCCGTTTTGTACAAGGGTGTTGTACTGCAAATATCTCTGTATGGTATAAAGTTCTACCATACTGTTTGAGATAGGAGTACCTGTTGCAAATACAGTTCCTCGACCGCCCGTAATTTCATCAAGGTAGCGACATTTCATAAAAAGGTCGGAAGACTTTTGAGCTTCGGTCTGAGCAATACCGCCCACATTCCTCATTTTCGTGTAAAGATAGAGGTTTTTGTAATAATGGCTTTCGTCAATAAATAGCCTGTCTACACCAAGTTCCTCAAAGGTAACAACATCGTCTTTTCTGCTTTGGTCATTGAGCTTATCAAGTTTCTGCTTTACGGATTTTCTTGACTTTTCAAGCTGTTTTACAGAGAAGTTTTCTCCACGGTTACGCTTCAGCTCTGCAATGCCGACTGTGATTTCATCAAGCTGTTGCTCTAAGATTGTCCTTTGTCTTTCAATAGACATTGGGATTTTTTCAAATTGAGAATGTCCGATAATAACTGCGTCATAATCACCTGTTGCAATACGACCGCAGAACTTTTTACGGTTCTTTGTTTCAAAATCTTTCTTAGTTGCAACAAGAATATTCGCTGCCGGATAGAGCTGTAAATATTCAGCCGCCCATTGTTCCGTCAAATGATTCGGTACTACAAAGAGTGATTTGTTGCACAATCCGAGTCGCTTTAATTCTTGAGAAGCAGCCACCATTTCAAAGGTCTTGCCTGCACCGACTGCGTGTGCAAGCAAGGTATTTCCGCCGTAAAGGATATGAGCAACTGCGTTCTTTTGATGTTCTCTTAACTCAATTTCGGGATTCATTGAGTTAAATGTGATATGGCTTCCGTCATATTCTCTCGGTCTGATACTGTTAAACTTTTCGTTATACACATTACACAGTCTATCTCTGCGGGAGGGGTCTGACCATATCCAGTCTTGAAACGCCTGTTTAATGAGTTCCTGCTTTGACTGAGCGATTGCAGTTTCTTTTTTATTAAGGACTGCTTTCTTTTTACCATTCTCATCTTCGATATAATCAAAGATACGGACATCTTTCAGGTTTAAGGTTTCCTCTATAATCTTGTAGGCATTTATGCGTGTTGTGCCATAGGTGTTATACGCTTTGACATTGCCTCTGTCATAGGATTTGCCCTCAATATTCCACTCACTTGTAAAAGGTGAAAAGTGAACTTTGATATTCCATCTTGCATAGCGTGGCGTATCAAGAAGATTGAACATAAAGTCCTGCACATCATCAGGCGGAAGCCAAGTTGCACCGAGACGCACGGATATTTCGCTTGCAGTCAAATCTTTCGGCTGCACCTTTTCAAGTGCTTGAACATTGATTCGATAATCTTCGGGATAAATTTCTTCCGACCTTTTTGCTATGGCAAGTTTTTCTCTTACATTGCCGGACAGATATTCATCAGCCGTTAAATACTTGCTCTCGGGGTGATTACCGTATTCATAAAGCGGATTTAAAAAAATTGCACCTTTTAAATCTTGATATATCTCTTCTTCGGTTTTACCTGTCAGTGATTTCATATATTCCATATCAATCACTGCTTTTTCTCCGATTGACACAGCCAACGCTTCGCTTGCTGTCTCCACAGAAGTAACGGGAGTATGCGGTTTAATGGTTCTCTTAAAGAACATATCCGCCTTACGCTCAAGCTGTCCTTCTTCATCAAGTACTTCAAGAGCCGACAATAAAGAGAATGAACTGTCCTGCGAAAAAGCAGAGTTATTGGCTCTGCTGTTAATCAGTCCGTACTTCTTTGTAAAGTTATCATAAAGAGTATTTAATTTGCTTTGCTCAGCTTTAATATCTTCATCGGGATAATCTTCCGTTTGCAGTTCAATCAGATTTCTGACAGAATCACGAATGGCAATCATACCCTTAATTCTGTTTTCGGCAGTAGCAGAAACTTCAATCGGAGTCATACGGGAGTTTTCTCTGAAATATATCTTATCGTCAACAAGGGTATATGAGAAGTTTCTAACCGTAGGATCGGCAGGAATAGAATTATCTTCTTCATCAAGTTCTTCCTCTGCCTCATACGCAGAGATTTCTCCGTGAATATTTGCAACCGCTTCGTTAAGCTGTTCTGTAAGATCTGCATTTTCATAAGGAACACAAGTGGATTCTTCACCGAATCTGCCCATTACCGTTTTCATTTCACCAAGTATCATTTCAGGGTGCGAAACAAAATATGAGTTCATCTTAATTCCGTTTTCGTCGGTATCAAGATGAACCCACTCCGGTTCAATGTCTATGAGTCTGTCACGCTTTTGCAGGATAAGAATATCCGAAACGACTTCTGTTCCGGCATTGCCCTTGAAAGTATCATTTGGCAAACGAATAGCACCGAGAAGCTCGGCTCTTTGTGCAATATATTTTCGCACCGATGAATTTTCCTTATCCATTGTACCTTTACTCGTTACAAGAGCCATAACTCCGCCGGGGCGAAGTTTGTCAAGCGACTTTGCAAAGAAATAATCGTGAATGAGGAATTTATGCTTGTCATATCTCTTATCCGGCACTTTGAAATCTCCGAAAGGCACATTGCCGATAACACCGTCAAAGAAACTGTCAGGCAGGTTTGCTTCTTCAAAACCTTGTGCTGCAATAGATGATTTTTGATATAACTGCTGTGCAATTCCTGCCGAAACGGTATCAAGTTCAATACCGTAAATCTTGCTGTCTTTCATAGAGTCGGGAAGCATACCGATAAAGTTACCGATACCGCAAGAAGGCTCTAAGAGATTGCCCTCCTTAAATCCCATATTTTCCATAACCTTGTAAATGGCTGTGATAACTTCCGGCGGCGTATAAAAGGCAGTTAGTGTGCTTTCTCTTGCGTGAGCATATTCGTCGGGAGACAGAGTAGTATATAACTCTGTAAATTCGTCTGCCCAAGCACTGTTATTTTCATCAAATGCTTCGGGAATACCGCCCCAGCCGACATACTTGGAAAGGATTATCTGCTCTTCGGGAGTGGCAAATCTGTTTTCAAGTTCACATTCCTTTAAGACCTTTATCGCTTCTATATTTCTTCTAAAGCGTTCCTTTTTGCCGACGGTTTCGACTTCGTTTTCTTTGAGGTTGAAGTTGTGTCTTTGAGCCATTGGCACATCAGGGTGCAGGTCAAAGCTCTTGACCTTTTCTTTTTTCTTTTGCTCCCAAGCAGGAACGATATGCTCAGGTTCTTTACTGCGATTATCTTTAGCCTCAACTTCGTTATGTTCAAAGGGTTTTGTTTCAAGATTATCAACTGAATTTGAAGTATTTTCTTCAGGAGATAACTCTTTTACTTTCAAATAGTCGTTCATTGGATTTTCTCGCACTTTCTTATCAAAGTCTGTGCGTGTAAATTCCTTGTTAAATAACGGCATTCCAAAGTCGTAGAGCATAACTCGTTCATCATCAAAAGAAAGAATTTCGTACTCCGCAGCACCGATATATACCTTGTCACCAAGATGATATTCATATTTTTCATCTGCTTCGGGAGTAGGCAATACAACTTTTTCAACTGTGATATTTTGCTCAGTCCTTTTGATTTCCTGTTCTGCAAGCCAATCGGGATAATGTTCTTTTTCTTTTGTGTTTAGGTATCTGTCATTTCGGATAAGCTCTTCGATTTCCTTTGCTGCGGTATTCCAATTCATTTGAACCTTTGGAGCATTATCGGAATATCCCTTTTGTATAGATATACCTTTAGCGTTGTAGTCGTAATTGTAACCGTCGTAACCGCCTGCGTGCGAACCGCCGCCGATTCCGTATTCTTTTTTCAAAAACTCAGCATTTTCTTTTTGGGATAAGCTCTTTTCAAATTGCTCATATATTCGATACTTACCCTCTTGAAATCCACTGCCGCTTGCAAAACAAGCGTCAATAACTTCCTTAGGAACAGAAAAAGCAGAGGTTTTGCCCTCTGCTCGTTCTTCTATAAAGGATAACTGCTGTGCATAGCTCGGTAACGGCTTGACATCATCATTTAAGCGTAAATCACTTGACTTATTACGATTTCCCGAACCGAGTTCCTCAGATTGTTCATCAGGCGAACCCAATTCATCATATCCGTCGCTTTCATCTGTTCGGTTAATCCCTCTTTTTTTGCCATCTGTTTCAGAAGCGTTTGCTCCATCTCGTTTGCTCTCTGTTCCGTCTCTGCCAAATGGCTTATCAGCTCGCCTGTTGTCAGAAGATTGTAGTAAAGAACTTTGTGATGTTCTTTCAAGAATTTCTTCCTCATCTGAGCGTATATGCCCAAGCTCACTTCCGGTTGATTCGGCATTGTCAGGTTCGGCAGATTGTAATCGCCAACCATTGTGTATGTCAGTTCGTTCATCATCAAAACTCCTTTCTGTTTTGTTTTCGACCTTATTGTACTCATTTTCGTTTGGAGTGACAATTATGCGATTTTGTCTTTCAAGGGACGATATGGTTCTTGCTATTTCAGTCAGTCCCATTTCCGATATATCGCTCGTGGCAAAGCCGAGAGCGTTAAGAGTTTCCTGCGTATTAAAGTTTGTAACATCTCTAAAATCATCATCGTCAAAGTACAACTCGGTATCAATTCCCAGCCGTGACATAATCATATATGATACACTGCTTTCTACAAGCTTTCTGTAAATTGAGGAAACAATATCATCGTCTAATTCTTCAAGAAAACTGTCTTTAGTTGAATATATTAGGTCTTGAAAATAGTCGGGTAAGTTATCTTCTGCGGCATTTTGTGCGGCACTTATTACTGCGTTTGCAAGATTATCTTTGTTTTCAAGTTCTCCGAAAGTGTTTTCAAGAGTTTCAATGACATCGTCCTCGTATTCCTTTTTCATTTGCCAAACGGGGACGGGTCGGGAGTATCTGCTCTCGTGAGTATCTGAAATATCAAAGTAATATGTCAGTCTTTGTTTTTCTCTGTTTTCATCTGCGAATACGGCAATACCTCTTGCTCCACGGTTTACCCAGCGAGCAAAGTTACTGTTCCAGCGCTCTATTTCAAGAACTGCTGTTGCTTCGGGCTTTTGAGCAAATACTAACAATTGTTCGTCATATCGTAGTTTGTAGTTTCGGCACGCCGAGCGCAAAAACGCCTGCCAATTCTGAGGCTTTGACACAACCGATTTGCAAGTACGGTTATATAACTCAAAAATCAGGTCATATTTTCGTGCCATACTCAATGCCTCCTTTATTCTTTATCTTTCACTGTTTCATCAGACCCGTCGCCTAAATAGGAAAACAATTTGCCGGACTTAGTCCGTTTTTGAAGCTCGGTAATTACAGATATATCTAAAATATTAATACTCGGAATTTTCAAAACTGACTCAATATCCAGTTGCTGTAACTTCTTTTCGGTATCGCAGCCCGAATCAAAAAGTTTGTTTAATACTTTAATCTTTTGCTGTAAGGTTACTTTATCTTTCAAATTAACACCTCCGTTTTATTGTATATTGATTAGTATAGAAATACCGTCAGGCTCGGGATGTCTTGAATACTCAGGAAACAAGGACTGCACTCGCTGCCTTGCTCTGCGTATCGTTTCAAAGCAGGGAAGTTTGTAAGCTTTGTAATTAAACACAATATCTTCAAAAGAAAGTTCTCCCACTCTTATATCACTAAATCTGTTGTAATAAAGAAGCGTCAGATACATATCGTCATACCGTGCTTTTTCACTTTCTTTCAATATCTCAAGCACTCGGTTTTCTACAGTATCGGATTTATTCATTTTATTGCTCCAATCTGATTACTTTTTCTTTCTGCTTTTAATTTGAAGAAAGATAAAGCCGCCGACAATTACGGCGACCAATATTACGGAAATTATTGTTTTTACTTCCATTAATGCTTACCTCCCTTTTTCTTGTTTTTTAATGCAACTGTTGTTACTGCTATACCGATAGCTGAAAGAACGGCAAGTGAAATCCATAAAGCGACACTCCTCTCATCACCTGTTTTGGGGTTAGAAGTTGTTACGGTAACAGGGACGCACATTTTAACAGTCTGGTCTTCATCATCAATATCGGAGTGAGACGCTATTTCTGTATCATCCCTGTAAAGCGTTTCAAAAACAACAAGGTCTGTGT
>JAJBVC010000033.1 GCA_020860025.1 Clostridiales bacterium
ACACAGACCTTGTTGTTTTTGAAACGCTTTACAGGGATGATACAGAAATAGCGTCGCATTCCGATATTGATGATGAAGACCAGACTGTTAAAATATGCGTCCCTGTTACCGTAACAACTTCTAACCCCAAAACAGGTGATGAGAGGAATTACGGCTTTTGGATAGGCATAGGTGCTGTAGGTTTAGGCTGTGCTTTATCGGCTGTTATTCTTAAAATAAAGGCAAAGAAAGATGAGGGCAACTGCTGATGAAAAGAGCATATATTTGCAGTCGGGTAAGCTGCGACGACAGCAAATGCATAGACAGTACGGTCGCATACGCAAAATTTATTTACGATAAGTGTAAAATGATTCCCGTTATGTCTCAGCTTTACTCACTGATTTTTAATGATTTGAATGATAAATTTCAAAAGGAAATCGGTATGTCAATACGGCTCGGAAATATTCTTAATTCAGACGAAGTATGGGTATTCGGTGAAACATTAACCGATACGATGCAAGATGAACTGACCAAGAGCAAAGGATTAAACCGAGATATACATTTTATTGACGATTACCAATGCAGAGAAATATTAAAACGATACGGAGGAAAAGAAATTGAAGAAGAAAATAGTTAAATTCAGCAAAAAGCAGTGGCTGATTTTTGCCGTTGCTCTTGTTTTGGTACTGATATTTTCCGCAGCAACGGTATATGCCGCAGGAGATGTGTCGGGTGCAATAGAAAGCACATGGAACAGTGCAAAGTCTCAGATTAAAACAGTTGTAAACAATGTTGTGTTTCCAGTTGTCGATATGGTCTTGGCAATATTGTTTTTTGTTAAGATAGGTACTGCGTATTTTGATTATCGCAAGCATGGTCAATTTGAATTTGCAGCTCCGGCAATACTTTTTGCATGTCTTATCTTTACTCTCACCGCTCCGCTGTATATCTGGGGTATTGTAGGGATGTAACGATGTTGAATAAAAAATCGACATAACAGTATATAATCATCGAAAATAACTTCTCTTTATTATAATTAATAACTACAAGCAAATTTTTATTAAACACCTAAGGAGAAATATTTATGGATGATTTCTTAGATATAATATATGATATACAAAGACAATCTATGGCAGCCGATAAAATTAATATTGACTCTAAAGTGGCAAAATTATTAAAAGAAAAAGATAAACTTGAAAGCAATTTTGCAGATGTTCTGTTAAAAGGACAAGAGATACCTTTTGACAATTTCATGGATTCTCTTGATAAATGTAATGATGATTTAAGAAAAGCATCATTTAAAAGCGGATTTGCGATGGCTTTATCACTGATAAAAGATGCAATAAAATATCCGCAAAATATGAGTGATAATTCGATATTTGGGTTTTTAGAGGGCTTGCAATAGATTTAAGTTATTAGGGTGGTTAGGTAACTGACCATCCTTTTTTATTGTACGGGAGGTGAATTAAAAATGTTCGATTGGCTCGGAGATATAATCTCCGGCATGGGCGACGCAATAGGCAATGTGTTTCAAAACATTTCCGATAATATTATCGACAGTATATTAAATCGTATAATTCAGTGGCTGTTTACGGTGATATATGACGGCATAGCTGATTTTTTTACGATAATAAGCGGGTTCGGTGTTGAAATATTTGAACTTGAATGGGTTAATGCGATGGTAAGATTGTTTTATCTTTTCGGCTGGACTTTGTTTGTTGTCGGAATTGTGGTTTCTGCTTTCGATCTTGCTGTTGAATATCAAAACGGCAGAGGAAATATACAAGGTACCGCAATGAACTGGATTAAAGGATTTATGGCTGCATCACTGTTTACAATAACACCTATTGAGTTATATAAATTCTGCATAACACTGCAGAATACTTTTTCAAAGGATTTAGTATCAATCTTTGCATCACAACAAGGAACAACACTCGGCGAAGTAGCTGCCGCATCCTTGGAATTTATCTTTAAGCAAGAGGGCGTTTTGGTAAACGCTTCTCTTTATTACTTGATTTGTCTTATTGCTTTGGGGTATTGTGTGATAAAGATTTTCTTTGACAATATTAAAAGAGGCGGAATTCTTCTTATACAAATAGCAGTAGGAAGTCTGTATATGTTCTCTGTTCTGAGGGGATATACAGACGGATTTAACCAATGGATAAAACAGGTTATTGCACTGTGTTTAACGGCATTTATGCAAACAACGCTTTTGTTTTTAGGACTTTTAACATTCAAGGATAATATGCTGCTCGGTATAGGCATTATGATGTCGGCTGCCGAAGTACCGAGAATTGCTCAGCAGTTCGGACTTGATACGAGCGTTAAGGTCAATGTAATGAGTGCTGTGCATATGGGTACTTCCGCTGTTAATCTCGTTAAATCTGTTGCTAAATAAATTACTGAATTTTTTTGTAAAATGTTTTGATTGTTTGTTTGAGTAAAAGATTTTGTCTTTAAAAGCTAATTCAAAACAAAATAACTTTAAGAAATATGCAAATAATACTACTTGACAATGTTTCGGTATACCGATATAATGATGATAGGAGTGATAGTATGTATATCGAAAAGTTACTTGCAAAACAGAATATGACAAAATATCGTCTTTCAGTTATATCGGGGATACCTCATGCAACGCTAAACGATATATGCAGCGGTAAAACAAGAATAGATAAATGTTCCGCTATGACTGTATATAAACTTGCAAAAGCTTTGAATATTACAATGGAAAATCTAATTGAATTGTGTTTGAAAGAAACCGCTGTGAATAATGAAAGAGAAAAATCATATGAGTACGGATTGCCGGAATATTTACAGCATGATTTGGATGAATATAAAAAAGGTCTTAAAAAGGGATCGCCTTTAATGGATTGTTTGTGGGGTGAACTTTACGGGAGCATAAATGTTGCCGAGCATACGGACGGTATTATTTCATCACAACAAGCACAGTATTTGAGGAAGAAATATTTATGGAGATGATAAAATGCAAAATAAGATTGATTTTATAAAGTGCAAAGTAGTGCCTACAAAGGCATTCGGCGGTGCAAACGGTAAGAAAATCTCAATTGAATATAACGGCGAATTGTATATGCTCAAATTTCCTTCTTCCGCTGAAAACAAACCGACAGACTTATCATATACAAACAGTTGTATAAGTGAACATATCGCAAGCAGTATATTCAATATTTTAGGTTTAAATGCACAAAAAACGATTCTCGGAACTTATACAGTCAACGGGAAAGAAAAAGTAGTTTGTGCTTGTAAAGATTTTACTGCCGACGGCGAACAGTTCTACGATTTCAGTGCAATAAAAAATACAATTATTGATTCAGAGCATCAAGGTGCCGGGACAGAATTAGAAGAAATACTTGAGACTATAGAAAAACAAAAATTTGTTAATCCGGTTAAACTTACGGAGTTTTTTTGGGATATGTTTGCAGTTGACGCTCTTCTCGGTAATTTTGACAGACACAACGGTAACTGGGGATTTTTAGTTGATAATAACGGTAATTCAAAAATTGCTCCTGTATTTGACTGCGGAAGTTGTCTGCTGCCACAGGCAGATGATAAGATTATGGAAAAAATTTTAAATAATTCCGATGAGCTTAACGCAAGAATATATCAGTTCCCGACATCTGCAATCAAAGAAGGCAACAGAAAAATCAATTACTTTGACTTTCTCACAAACTGCAATAACAATAATTGCAATGAAGCTGTGAAAAGAATTACCAAAAGAATTGATCTTGCCAAGATAAACGCCTTTATTGATGATGTACCGTATATATCCGAATTGCAAAGAGAATTTTATAAACAATATATTACTGCAAGGTATGAAAAAATACTTGAATTTGCATACGATAATATTATTGAATAAGATAATAATTCGGTAAGAATCAGATATAATAACAATCAAATAGCGCCTATCAATTCCGATAGGTGTTATTTTTTACCCAAAAGCAAGGAGGGAAAATGAACAAACAATATATATACCCGCAAAATATGAAAGCGTCAGCATCGCTATGGCTGTGGAGTTTGAAAGATTTTTTAATAATTGTTGTAGGCGCTTTAATTTCTGCTGTAATACTTGCAACGACAAGATTGATGATTCCGGCGGTAATCGTCGCCGTGTTTGCATTTTTGAGTATACGAAGCGATGAAACCACCGTTCTTGATTTCGTTAAATATGCAATCAAGTATTTCATTTCTTCACAGCAAACAAATTATTGGAAATTGGGAGATGATAAAAATAATTAGTATGTCAAAAAGAAAGAAAAATAAGAATTCCGTTCAGGAGTTTATCGGTATTGAAACCTTTACAAAGAGAGGACTTAAAACCAAGTACGGCGAGCTTGTGTATTTCCTCATAAGTCCGACAAATATATCGGTGCTTTCAAATGAAAATATCAAACTTAAAATTCGGCATTTAATGCAGGTGCTTTCGGCTCAGCCGAATATTGAAATTACCTGTATCGATTCGTGTGAGAGATTTGATGATAACAAAAACTTTATGCTTCAAAGAAAAAATCGGGAAACTAATCCTGCTGTTTGTGATTGCCTTTCAAAAGATATTGATTATCTTGATAATATTCAGATTGAAATGTCAACGGCAAGACAGTTTATGTTCTCCGTTCGTTTCAGAAAAGAAAAGGATGAACAGATATTTAACCGGATTAACAGGGTGCAAAAAGCAATATCGGAGCAGGGATTTGAAGTCAGACGTTTGGAAAAAGATGATATTAAGCGTTTTATTGCTATATATTTCGGCGCTTCTATGCAAGGTGAGTTGATTCCCGATATTGACGGAAAGGATTGCTTTGATGAAGAAAAAATCAAAAAAGCTTTTGCTTAATACCGTCATATCAATATCAACAGCCGTTTTTGTAATATGTTTTGCCGCTGTTCTCGGTATGTATATTAATTCGCTGAAAGCTGAAAAAGAGATTGATGATTTAAAACCGATAATTGTTTTTGAAGATAATGATACCGATAACTCAATTGAAAACTGCGTTGCATGGCTTGAAATTCCGAATACCGATATTGATTATCCCGTTATGCAAAAGGAAAATGACCCGGAATATTATCTTCACAGGAATTACAAAGGTGAGTATTCATATTCGGGTACACCGTTTCTTGACGGAAAGTGCGGTGTCGAAACAAGCCGTAACCTTATCATCTACGGTCATAATATGCGTGACGGTACAATGTTTTCAGATCTTATGAAATACAAAGATACCGATTACTGTAAAGAACATTCCGTCGTATATCTGACTGTAGACAATACTGTTTACGAGTATGAACTTTATGCGGTTTGCAAGGTTTTAAATAACGATGAATGGTATACATTCAATGACAAGATAAGCGAAAAAGAGCTTGATAATTTAATATCCCATATCAAAGATAAATCCCTTTACATTTCTCAAAAAGAGGCACAGTATGGGGATTGTTTTTTTAACCCTTTCCACTTGTGAGTATTCACAGACAAACGGAAGGCTGATTATTATTGGAGTTAAGATTTAATTATATTGATTTTAGTAAAAGGAATGTGTATAATATGAATAAAAAGATTAAAAAGGAGGCAATATTTTGGAATATATTTTGATGCATAAAAATATACCTGTTGCAGAAGTTGAGATAGATTCGCTAACAGGCTCCATTCTAAAAGTGGCTAATGTCGAAAATCCAAAACATCTTCCATTTGGTATTGTCTGTAAAAAAGGAATTGTTGACAGAGCAGCTTTAAACGAATGGTGGAAGGACAGATCAATTCCGGCAAGTCGTTCAGGTGTAAATGCTGCACTTGAAGTCTTAAAATTATCTTCAACGCAAGCACTGCTTACCAAATGCTTTGGGTTAAGTCTTTCGGATCAGTATTGGATGAAACCGGCAGAAAGCACAATAATATGGGAAAATATAAATTTCTTTGATAATTCGTTTTCAGAGGATATTGGTGATGTTCTTCTCGGCAAAGTGAAACACAGCAGAATATTTAATTTTAATTCACCAGATAACACCTCAGATGGTTGTTTGAAGAAAAGGTGGAAAATTGTTGATTCCAAAAGGTGTTTAGTCAAGGGCGGAAGCGCCCCGTTTATGCAGCAACCGTTTAACGAAGTTATTGCGTCAAAGTTAATGGATGCTCTTAATATTCCTCATGTTGATTACTCGCTTATTTGGGATGACGGACTCCCTTACAGTGTATGTGAAGATTTTATTACAAGGGATACTGAATTAATCAGTGCATGGCGAATTATGCAGTCTTTCAAGAAAGATAATAACACTTCGGTTTATCAGCACTATATCAATTGTTGTAATGAATTAGGTATAAAAAATATTGAAATAGCTATTGACCAGATGATAGTTGTTGATTTCCTGCTTGCAAATGAGGACAGACATCAAAACAACTTCGGACTTATACGAAATGCCGACACATTACAATGGATTGGTGTTGCTCCTATATTTGACAGCGGTTCGGCATTGGGGTATGATAAACTTCCATCGCAAATTTTAAGAGAAAAATTTATAGATTGCAAGCCTTTTAAGAAATCTCATAAAGAACAATTAAAATTAGTTAAATCATTTAAATGGATTAATTTTGATGCAATTAAGAATTTTGATAAAGAAATCAGAAAAGTGCTGTCGGAGGCTGGAGAATATGCGAATAGAAATCGTATCAATTTAATTGCAAATGCTTTTACAATGCGATATGATTATCTTTATGATTTGGCTATGTCGGTTGTTCATTCACAGGACAACATTGAGGAAGATATAGAGGAAGATATCGCCGAAGATTATACAAATTCAATAACAATGCTTTAAATACAAACAGAATAGTTTTATGTTTGAGTCTTGATGTATTTTCAAGACTCTTTTTTATTTTAACAGGAGATGAAAAATGTTTAAAAAGAAACAAATCGAACTGACGGAAGATGAAAAAGAAGAAATTCGCATTAAAGATTTTTTTGACCGTATTCTGCCGTCAACAATAAAATTTTCAACAGACCACTATATCATCGGTGACAGCTACCGATGTGTATGGGCGGTAAGAGAATATCCGCCCACAACCGAGGAACTTGCTTTGTTCAGCACTCTTGCGGACAGGAATAATGTAACAGTACGCTTGTATTCAAGGCTTGTTGAATCATATGAGCAAAGAAAGATTATTCAAAATGCTGCAAGAAAAAACAAACTGAGTACAGGCTCAAATGATGTACAGGAAAATATTACTGCCGAAGGTAACTTGCAGGATGTTGTGACTCTGATTGCAGAACTTAGAAAGAATAAAGAACCTTTGCTCCATTGTGCAGTTTATCTTGAACTTAAAGCCGAAAATATGGATAAACTCCGTGAATTGCAGTCAGATATCCTTATGGAACTCACCCGTTCAAAAATGTCTGTCGACAGATTGACGCTCAGACAAAAAGAAGGCTTTTTATCTGTTTTGCCATGTGGTGCGAATATGTTTAAGGAACAGTTTGAAAGGGTACTTCCTGCAAGCTCTGTTGCAAATCTTTATCCTTTCAATTATTCGGGCAAAACCGATCCGAAAGGCTTTTTTATCGGAAGAGATAAATACGGCACGAATATTTTGGTGGACTTTGACCGCAGAGCAGATGATAAGACAAATGCAAATTGCTTGATACTCGGCAACTCAGGTCAGGGCAAATCATTCCTTATGAAATTAATCCTTACAAATCTGCGTGAATCGGGAAAAAGAATAATCAGTCTTGATCCCGAAGCCGAATATGAGGAGTTAACTAATGCACTTGGCGGCTGTTATATTGATTTTATGTCAGGTGAATATATTATCAATCCTTTAGAGCCTAAGTTTTTCGGGCAGGCTGATAAGGAATACGATCAATTCACGCCCGAAGCCTTTCGCAGAGTAACAAGATTAAGTCAGCACATTGCATATCTAAAAGACTTTTTCAGAGCATACAAGGAATTCAATGATGAACAGCTTGATACCCTTGAAATTATTCTTACAAAATTATACAAGAACTTCGGAATTACCGACTATACGGATTATGATAAACTGACCGTAAACGACTATCCTATCATGGAAGATTTATATGAACTGCTTGACAATGAGTACAAAGGTTATCAGCACAATCAGAAGAATATCTACAGAGAAAAGACCTTGCAGGAATTATGTCTTGGATTGCATTCCATGTGTATCGGAACGGAAAGTAAATATTTCAACGGACACACAAATATCGTTGATGATAAATTCCTATGCTTCGGTGTTAAAGGGCTTATGGATACCAATCGCAGACTCAAGGATGCAATGCTTTTTAATGTGCTTTCATATATGACGAACGAACTGCTCGGCAAGGGAGGTACTGTTGCAGCCATAGACGAGTTATATCTCTTTCTCACAAATATGACTGCAATTGAATATATCCGAAATGCCTCAAAGCGTGTTCGTAAAAAGGACAGTTCTGTGATTCTTGCAAATCAGAACATTGACGACTTTCTGATTGACGGCGTAAAGGAATATACAAAGCCGCTATTTTCTATCCCGACACATCAGTTTTTATTCAATGCAGGAAATGTCGAGCCAAAGGTATATATTGATACCATGCAACTTGAATAGTCGGAATTTGATTTGATTAAGTATCCCGAACGAGGCACTTGTTTATATCGCTGTGGTAATGAGCGTTACCTACTCCAAGTTATTGCTCCCGACTTTAAACAAAGAATGTTCGGTAAGGCTGGTGGTAGATAGCTTCATTCGTCTAGCATATTATATAAATCACTATAACTATAAGTAAATTTATGACGGCATTCTTTACAAGTAAATGTAAATTGTTC
>JAJBVC010000120.1 GCA_020860025.1 Clostridiales bacterium
TAGTTAGATTTCTTAAGTAATGTACATATTAAAATAATGTACGTATTAAAATAAATATACGTATTAAAAACAATAGGAGCTACGAAGTAATAGAAAAATCAATTTATGAAGGTCAAAAAAAGAGAAAAATGAAAAAATATATTATATCAGTTTGTAGAAAAACCCTGTTTTCAAATGAAGGCAGGGTTGATTTTGTTTAATATATTCAAAAAAATTTTTATATCGTATAAATTTTTATATAAGCGTACAAATATCAAAAATCGGATAAAGAATTGTTGACATATGTCAGAAATAGTGTATACTAACGGTAGTGAATGAAATATTAAAAATACAAATTTAAACGTCTTGCATTTATCAAATTTTACAGTTTTCAAATTGCTGTAAAAAATCAATATCCGCTCAAAAGCGTTTTGATGATTTTTGATAATAATTGCAGACAGAAGGGCGAAGATAAATATGGCACGACCTAAAAAAAACAGGCTCGTTTGCTCAAAGCCGAACAACAGCTGTCTCATACCTGCAAAAAAAGCTGCAAAAACAGTGGAAATGACTATTGATGAATATGAAGCCGTAAGGCTGATTGATTATGTCGGACTTACTCAGTTTGAGTGTGCAAAGCAGATGCAGGTTGCACGTTCCACGGTCACATCGGTTTATGACAGTGCAAGGTATAAAATTTCAGATTCACTCATTAACAACAAAGGACTTACCGTTTTAGACGGCGGTGTGCAGGTCTGTCCCAATCATATACGTTGCTGCGGTCATTGTGGCAAAAACAGATGCGGAAGATGCAATCACGGCGAGTGCGAGCGGTGCATAGGAATTTTTCATCCGCCGGGTGAAGAATGTTTTGTTGTCCAATATAATTAGTTAATTAATAATTATTTATTTATTTTATAGCTTTTGGAGGTAAACATTATGGAAGCTTGGAAAAATTTTAAAGAGGGCGTTTGGTGCGATGAAATCAACGTCAGCAACTTTATTAAGCTTAATTACAAGGCTTATGACGGCGACGCATCATTTCTTGAAGGCCCGACGGACAGAACTAAGATAGTTCTTGACAAAGTGCAAAAACTCTTGATTAAAGAAAATGAAAACGGCGGAGTTCTTGATATTGATACAAGCAAGGTTCTTTCAATTCTTTCGCACGATCCCGGATATATTGATAAGGACAGAGATATTATTGTCGGCTTGCAGACAGATGAACCGCTTAAAAGAGGTGTTTCGCCGTTTGCAGGTTTCAGAAATACTGTTCAGGCTTGCCGTGCTTACGGTTATGAGCTTTCAGATAAAATTAAGGACGAGTTCACCTACAGAACAACTCATAATACCGGTGTTTTTCGTGCTTATACAGATACAATGAAAAAGGCTCGCCATGCAGGCATTCTTACAGGTTTGCCCGACGCTTATGCCCGTGGAAGAATTATTGGTGATTACAGAAGAATCGCTCTTTACGGAATGGATTATCTGATTGAGCAGAAAAAAATTGACAAGAAAAAAGTAGGCGATGTTGACGTTCTTAACGAGGAAACGATTCATCTTTTGGAAGACCTTTCAAAACAGCTTGACTTTATGAATCAGTTAAAAGGTCTTGCTCTTGACTACGGCTATGATATTTCTAAGCCAGCAACTAACGCAAAAGAGGCTATTCAGTGGCTCTATTTCGGCTATCTCGGAGCTGTTAAGGAGCAAAACGGCGCCGCTAACTCAATCGGCAGAATTGCCGAATTTATCGACTGCTATATCGAAAGAGATATTGAGGCGGGTATTCTTGATGAAAAAGGCGCTCAGGAGCTTATCGACGACCTTGTTTTAAAACTTCGTATGGTACGTCACCTTCGTACACCTGAATACAATGACCTTTTTGCGGGCGACCCTGTTTGGGTAACGATTGCGCTTGCAGGCGTTACGGGCGAAGGCAAGTCAATGTGTTCAAAGACTTCATTCAGAGTTCTTCAGACTCTTTATAATCTCGGCCCGTCAGCGGAGCCTAACATTACAGTTCTTTGGTCAGAGCATTTGCCTCAGGGATTCAAAGACTTTTGCGCACAGGTTTCAATCGACACTGATTCAATTCAGTATGAAAATGATGATGTTATGCGCAGAATGTACGGCGACGACTATGCTATTGCCTGCTGTGTATCGGCTATGAAAATGGGTAAGCAAATGCAGTTCTTCGGTGCAAGATGCAACCTTGCAAAGGTTCTTCTTATGGCTCTTAACGGCGGTAAGGATGAAATCGGCGCAGAGCAGATTGCTCCTGAGGGAGAAGTGTTTGAAGAGGAAGTTCTTGATTATGACAAGGTACTTGCCGCATATAAAAAATATCTTGCATGGATGGCGAAACTTTATGTAAACACAATGAATGTTATCCACTATATGCACGATAAATATGCTTATGAAAGACTTATGATGTCGCTTCATGATACTGACGTTGAAAGACTTATGGCATTCGGTGTTTCGGGTATGTCTGTTGCTACGGATTCTCTTTCGGCAATTAAATATGCAAAGGTTACGCCCATAAAAGACGAAAGAGGAATTATTACAGATTTCAAGGTTGAGGGCGATTTCCCGAAATACGGCAACGATGATGACAGAGTTGACCTTATCGGAAAAGAAATTATTGAATATTTTTATAAGGAACTTTGCAAAACTCCGGCATACCGTGGAGCAAAGCATACGCTTTCAATTCTTACAATTACGTCAAATGTAATGTACGGCAAAAAGACAGGCTCAACTCCCGACGGTAGACGTGCCGGCGAACCGTTTGCTCCGGGTGCTAATCCAATGCACGGACGTGACAGCGAGGGTGCTCTTGCTTCTCTTAATTCCGTTGCGAAGCTTGATTATGCTTGCTGTCAGGACGGTATTTCAAACACATTTTCAATTACTCCCGATACTCTCGGTAAGGATAACGACGAGCGTATAGAGCATCTTACAACTATGCTTGACGGCTATTTTGCGCAAGACGCTCATCATCTTAATGTTAATGTCCTTAACAGGGAAAAACTCATTGCCGCTATGAACGACCCGACTCTTTATCCGTCTCTTACAATCCGTGTAAGCGGTTATGCTGTAAACTTTAATAAGCTTACAAGAGAAAAGCAGGAAGAAGTTATCGCAAGAACTTTCCATACAGCTATGTGATTTTAAGCTGTCATTTGTAGTTTGAAAGGCTGTGAAATTCTATGCTTACGGCAGATATTCATTCGTTTGAATCAATGGCTGCGCTTGACGGCGACGGTATTCGCTATGCGGTTTTCTTTACAGGCTGTCCTTTGCGCTGTGCATATTGCCATAATCCCGATACTTGGTTTAGTTCTCAAAATAAATGGTCGTCAGGCGATTTGGTTAAAAAAATCAAGCGCTATAAGCCGTATTTTAAAAACGGCGGCGGAGTTACGTTCTCCGGCGGAGAACCGCTGCTTAATTCAAAATTTATAATTGAGACGGGAAAACTTTTAAAAGATGAGGGCATTAACTATGCTGTGGATACATCAGGCAGTGTTGTACTAACCGATGATGTTAAAACAGCTCTTGACGGAGCAGACCTTGTAATTCTTGATGTCAAGTTTTTTGACGAGGGGAATTATAAAAAATATACAGGCGGTGATTTTGAGAATTTTATCAAAATCAGTAAATACTGTTCTGAAAACGGCATAAGAATGTGGCTTCGTACAGTAATAGTTCCAAATATCAATGATGATGAAGAAAGTATAAAAAAGTACGCCGATTTTTCAAAACAGTTTAAGTTTGAAAAATATGAACTGCTTGCTTTTCATACAATGGGATTTTTTAAGTATGATAATCTTAAAATAGAAAATCCGTTAAGGAATACTCCGCCTCTTGATAAAGGTAAACTTGAAGAACTGCAAAAGCTTTTAAACATATATATTAAAAACATATAATTAATATAGCTTTGAGAAAGTTGTCCGAATTGTATAAAAAATACAGTTCGGGCTTCTTCTTTATCGGACATTTAAATTAAATATTGGCGAGTATGTCAATCAGGTACACATTATTGTTAAAAATTTCACAAAGTTTCATTATCTCACACAAAATTATTGTGATTATTTTGTCATTTTTATATCAAATGCAGAAATTAAGCAAAAGGTGTTGAAAAAAACAAGAAATATTATTATTATATACAAGGTCACATTGTGAATAAATTAACAAATTTTTCAATCTATTAAACGGAGGTTAAGCAATGGAAAGAGAAATTATTGACAGTGTTGAAAAACTTGAAAAGGAACTTGCACGTGTGCGTGCTGCTCAAAAAGAGTTTTCAACCTACACACAGGAGCAGGTAGATAAAATATTCTTTGCTGCCGCAAAGGCTGCCAATATGGCACGTATTCCTTTGGCAAAAATGGCGGTTGAGGAAACAGGTATGGGAGTTGTTGAGGATAAAATCATCAAAAACCATTACGCTGCCGAGTATATTTACAACAAATATAAAAATACAAAAACCTGTGGTGTTGTAGAAGAGAATAAGGCATACGGCACAATGCGTATTGCAGAGCCGCTCGGTGTAATCGCAGCCGTAATTCCGACGACCAACCCGACATCAACAGCGATTTTCAAAACTCTTATCGCTCTTAAAACAAGAAACGGTATTATAATCTCTCCTCACCCGAGAGCAAAGAAATCAACTGCAGCCGCTGCTAAAATCGTTCTTGACGCAGCCGTTGAGGCTGGTGCTCCGGAAGGCATTATTTCGTGGATTGACGCACCGTCTCTCGATATGACAAACCTTGTTATGAAAGAATCTGACATAATTCTTGCAACAGGTGGCCCCGGTATGGTAAATGCCGCTTATTCAAGCGGTAAGCCGGCTCTCGGTGTCGGCGCAGGAAATACGCCTGCAATTATTGACGAGAGTGCGGACATTCTTAAAGCGGTCAACTCTATAATTCATTCAAAAACATTTGATAACGGTATGATTTGTGCTTCTGAGCAGTCATGTATTGTTGATAAAAACATTTACAAGACCGTTCGCAAGGAGTTTGAGGATCGTGGCTGTTATTTCTTAAAGAAAGATGAAATTGATAAGGTACGTAAAACAATCATTATCAACGGTGCTCTTAATGCAAAGATTGTCGGTCAAAAGCCTGTAACAATCGCAGCACTTGCAGGTGTTAAAGTACCTGAGGAAACAAAAATTCTTATCGGCGAGGTTGAGTCGGTAGACATCAGCGAGGAATTTGCTCACGAAAAGCTTTCTCCTGTTCTTGCAATGTATAAGAGCGAAAACTTTGAAGACGCTCTTGCAAAGGCTGAACGTCTTATTGCAGACGGCGGTTACGGTCATACATCGTCAATTTATCTTAATGAAACGACACAGCGTGCAAAGATTGACGAATTTGCGGCACGTATGAAAACCTGCCGTATTCTCGTTAATACCCCGTCATCTTTCGGCGGTATCGGTGATCTTTATAACTTTGACCTTGCACCGTCGCTTACACTTGGCTGCGGCTCATGGGGCGGCAACTCTATATCTGAAAATGTCGGTGTTAAGCATTTACTCAATATAAAGACAGTAGCGGAAAGAAGGGAAAATATGCTTTGGTTCAGAGCGCCTGAAAAGGTTTATATCAAAAAAGGCTGTCTGCCTGTCGCTCTTGACGAGGTCGGCACAGTTATGGGTAAGAAAAAGGTATTTATTGTTACCGACTCTTTCCTTTATAATAACGGATACACAAAGCCGATTACAGATAAGCTCGATTCAATGGGCATCGTTCATTCAACTTATTTCAATGTTGCTCCTGACCCGACGCTTGCCTGTGCAAAAGATGGTGTAGCTCAGATTAACGCTTTCCAGCCCGATTGTATTATTGCTGTCGGCGGCGGTTCGGCTATGGATGCTGCAAAAATTATGTGGGTACTCTATGAGCATCCCGAGGTTGATTTCTTTGACCTTGCAATGCGCTTTATGGATATTCGTAAGAGAGTTTATACTTTCCCTAAAATGGGCGAAAAAGCTTACTTTATCGCTGTTCCAACATCAGCAGGTACAGGTTCTGAGGTTACTCCTTTTGCCGTAATTACAGACGAAAAATCAGGAACAAAATATCCTCTTGCAGATTATCAGCTTATGCCGAATATGGCAATCGTTGACGCAGATTTCCATATGACAGCGCCAAAGGGACTTACAGCCGCATCAGGTATTGACGCTGTTACTCACGCACTTGAGGCTTATGCTTCAATGATGGCAACAGAATATACCGATGCTCTTGCTATTGAGGCACTTAAAAATATATTTGAGTATCTTCCGAGAGCATACGATAATGGGCCAAACGACCCTGTAGCAAGAGAAAAAATGGCTAATGCCGCAACTATGGCAGGTATGGCATTCGCTAACGCTTTCCTCGGCGTTTGTCACTCAATGGCTCACAAGCTCGGTGCTTTCCATCATTTGCCGCACGGCGTTGCAAATGCTCTTATGATTAATTACGTTCTTGAGTTTAACGCAGATGAAGCACCTGCAAAGATGGGTACTTTCAGTCAGTATGATTATCCCAAGACGCTTTCACGTTACGCTGAAGTTGCCGACGCTCTCGGCATTAAGGGCAGAAATGACAAAGAAAAGCTCAAAGGTCTTATGAAGAAAATTGAAGATCTTAAGGAATACTGCGGTATCAAAAAGTGCATCAAGGATTACGGCGTTGATGAAAAATACTTCCTTGATACTCTTGATGATATGGTTGAACAGGCATTTGACGACCAATGCACAGGCGCAAATCCACGTCTTCCTCTTATGAGCGAGATTAAGGATATGTACCTTAGAGCATACTATGGCAAGTAATATAAAGGTTTTGCACCTTGAATGTGTTAAAATATTCAGGTATAATATACAGGGGGTGTCTATATGACAACTATTAAAAAGAGAGATAATAAGGAAATTTACCGTGAGGGCGATAAGCTTATAAAGGTATTTGACGACAGCTTCAAGAAGGCGGATGTTCTTAACGAAGCTCTCAATAATGCAAGAGTTGAGGAAACAGGACTTAAAATTCCTAAGCTCCTTGATGTTAAAAAGGTTGATAACGGTTGGGCTATAACGAGAGAATATATCGAGGGTAAAAGTCTTTCCGAGCTTATGGCTGAAAATCCGGATAAGGAGGACGAATATCTTGAAAAATTCGTTGACCTCCAGCTTGAAATTCATTCAAAGAAATGTCCGCTTCTTAACAAAATCAAGGATAAAATGCACGCAAAAATCAGCGCCTCAAGCTATGACGCAACGCTTCGTTACGATTTGCATAATCGTCTTGAGGGTATGAAAAAGCATACAAAGGTTCTTCACGGCGACTTTTGCCCGTCAAATGTAATCGTTACAGATAACGGCGATTATTATGTAATTGACTGGGCGCACGCAACACAGGGTAATGCATCGGCTGATGCTGCAAGAACGTATCTTGTTTTCTGTCTGCAAAATAATACTGAACTTGCGGAAAAGTATCTTAATTTGTTCTGTGCTAAGGCTGATATTCCAAAACAGCTCGTTCAGCAGTGGATGCCGATTGTAGCTTGTTCTCAGAGCGTTAAAAATATTCCCGAGGAAAAAGAATTACTCGACTCTTGGGTAAATGTATTTGATTTCCAGTAATCAAAATGATTGTGGCTGATGCTGCACCAATCTTCGGCGTATAAGTATGCACTTTACTGGAATCTCAATTTAATATCATAAACGTATTTTACGTTAAAACAATTTAAAGGCACTGTGAGTATTGAGTTCACAGTGCCTTTTGTCATTTTAAGATTTTATAATATCTTATTTATTTTTAGTGAAGAGATTATAGCTTAATCATCCTTATGTTCTTTCCAATATTTCTCCGCATCGTAGTAATCAAAGAAATCGTAGTAGTGGTCATCGTAAAAATCCTCTTCATTTCTATAGTTCTTTGCGTTGTATGGGTCGGTAGTCGTAGATTTTTCAGTAGTCTTTTTTGTTGTACTGGTAGTTGTTGTGCGTTTTTTATCGGCGGAATCATAATTATTTGCAGTAGTGTTTTTTTCGGTAGTTGTTGACTTATTAACTGTCGTAGATTTTTTAGTAGTAGACTGACTTGTTGTGGTGGATTTTTTTGAAGTTGAATAATAGCGACGCCTTGTTGTGTAAACTTCTGTTGTTGTAGTTGCTTCCTTTTTTTCTTTAATTTCAATAGCCGTATTCAGCTTCGATTCAATGTTACAGTATAATTCGTTTATTTCGCTTGTTAAATCTTTACCGCTTTCAGCGTCCTGCAAATAGATGTTTGCTATATTCAAATAATCTTCGCCACGATTGTAATAATCATATGCGTTTTCCAAAGCGTAAAGCGTATCATTTTCTTCTCTGTCGTCAAAATAATAGTCATATGATAAATTGAGCGACTCAAAATATTCACCTTGATTTATAAGCTCGACTCTTTGCTTTGTTATGTTGTTGTCCATTACCGAGTAGTAACCGAAATAGATTGAGAAAACGACAGCAATAACTAATGTAGCTGCTATTAAAAATTTTTGATAACCAAGCCGTTGATTATTTTTAAAATCATCTTTAAGATTTTCATATCTTTCGGCTAAATCCGCTTCGTTTTGCGATAAATCTTTTAAATCGGCAAGGTGAGAAATGCACTTCTTTTTTAAATTAACGCCGTACATATATACTGAAAGTGCGGCGAGTGCACATATAATGTATGCCGCAAGTGCAATGGAGTAAGCGTCTACTGTTTTATTTTCGGTTAAATAATAAAATCCCACGATATAAATAATTA
>JAJBVC010000122.1 GCA_020860025.1 Clostridiales bacterium
TATGAAGAAAAGAGCTTGATTACGGCATTTATTTTTAAGGTAGATATTGCTAAAAAATAAATACCATCAATACAAAGAAAAGAAAATCTTATTGATAGTGCTTGACCGCCTCAAATTCTTCTACAATTTCAGCCTCAGGCTTAGGTGTAAGAAGTGATACGACAACATTCACAACAAGTCCCGTAATGAAAGCCGGAAGAAGCTCATACACATTAAGCACTTCTGAAAGATTTGCAATTACATATTTCCAAACAAATACCATTATACCGCCTGCAAGCATACCTGCAATAGCGCCATATTTGTTTGAACGCTTCCAGAAAAGCGCAAGCAGCATAACAGGCCCGAACGCAGCACCAAAGCCTGCCCATGCAAAAGATACGATACCAAATACTGATGAATCGGGATTCCACGCTATTACAACGCCTATAACCGCTATGAAAATAAGAACGCCACGTGCAACAATCATTTTTGCTTTTTCCGAAAGCTTAAGCTTAAACAGTCCGCCTAAAATATTTTCACTTGCCGCCGATGACGCAGCAAGAAGCTGACTGTCAGACGTTGACATTGTACTTGCAAGAATACCTGCAAGAATAACTCCCGCTATAAGAGCAAAAATAACTCCGTTTTTAGAAAGCAAATCCGACAGAGCAATAATAATAGTTTCGCTGTCGGCAAGAGGTTCAATACCTCCGTTATTGACTACGCCGAGTCCTACAACACCTATTAAAATTGCAATCGTCATTGAAATAACAACCCAAACGGAAGCAATGCGGCGGGATGTTTTTATTTTATTCGGGTCTTTAATAGCCATAAATCGAAGAAGAATATGTGGCATACCGAAATATCCAAGTCCCCAGGCAAGTGTTGATACAATCGTTAAAGCACCGTAGGAACTGCTCGTATTGCTTTCGGCATTATACGTATTAAACATATCAAAATATCCCGGAAGTGATTTTGCATTTGTTATTACGGCATCCCAGCCGCCTGCCTGAGTTATACCAAATATAAGAACAATTATCAAAGCGACAGTCATAATTATTGACTGCATAAGGTCGGTAACAGACGCCGCATTAAATCCGCCGAGTGATGTATAACCAACGATAACAACAGCGGAAATTATCATCGCAACGTGATAATCAACTCCGAACAATGTTGAAAACAGTTTTCCGCAGGCGGCAAATCCCGACGCCGTATACGGAACGAAGAAAACGATTATTACAAGAGCGGCAATAGCCATTAAAATATTTTTCTTCTCCCTGTACCTTAGTGAAAAGAAATCGGGAATTGTAATCGCTTTACAGTGTGCCGAATAATTACGAAGCCTTTTTGCAACTATAAGCCAATTAAGATATGTACCGACAGCAAGACCCATTGTAGTCCATCCAACGTCTGCAATGCCCGAAAGATAAGCAAGACCGGGAAGTCCCATCAAAAGATAGCTTGACATATCCGACGCTTCGGCACTCATCGCCGCAACCAAAGGGCCTAACTTTCTGCCGCCGAGATAAAAGTCGCCGACATTTTTTGTATTCCTTGAAAAAATCAAGCCGACCGAAATAACCGCCAACAAATATACAACAATAGCGATTAAAATACAAATTTGTGCACTTGTCATTATATGTCCTCCTCAAAAATCATAAAAAATAACGGTACCATAAAGGCTAATGACATTCGCTTATGGCACCATTATTTTAACATATTAAATTGTTGCTGTAAAGAGTTAAGACTTTCTCAGTCTTATTACGTTCCAACTAAACGGCTTAATATTAACAGTCAGATTACCCGAATCCATAACCGGAAGTTCGTTTTTATGCGGCTTAACAAAAGGATTATCAAATCCGTTAACATCATTTTTGTCATAGCCGTCCATTGAAATAAACTCAAATGGCTTATAGCCCGAAAAGTCCATAAGGTTAATATCCAAAATGGCATCATCGTCCATTGACTTATTAACGCAGAAAATTGTCATCTCTTCATTTTCCTCATCATATGAGGCGATAGAATCAATATACGGAACGTCTGTAAACTCTTTGCAATCGTATTTAGGACAGGAAATAATCGGATTAAGCGCAACACCACGTCCAAAATTGCTTACATGCTCGAACGGATAGAAAATAGTTTGCTTAAATATACCGCCGCCTGTTTTTGTAAATATTGGAGCAATTACATTAACAAGCTGTGCAAGACAGGCTATTTTAATTCTGTCTGCGTGGCGAAGAAATGTAATAAGCATTGAACCGACAAGTAATGCGTCCTCAAAATTATAAATATCCTCAAGTCTTGGCGGAGCCATTGACCAGCGTTCATACGGCGCATTATCCGAATGATACCAAACATTCCACTCATCAAATGAAAGATTGATTGTTTTTTTAGACCTTTTCTTAGCCTTTATGTAATCACAAACACAAATAACAGTATATATAAATTCCTCAAGTTCAAGCGTTCTTGCCAAAAATGACGGCGTATCATCATCCGGATTACCGTAATACTGATGAAGTGAAACGTAGTCAATACTGTCATATGCAATGTCAAGTGATGTTGCTTCCCACTCGCCGAATGTAGGTGAATTACGGCTTGAAGAACCGCAAAGTACAGTTTCTATAGAACCGTCAGTCCATTTCATTAGCTTAGACGCTTCAAGCGCTGTACGTCCATATTCAGTAGCTGTTTTAGCACCCATTTGCCATCTGCCGTCCATCTCATTTCCAAGGCACCACAGCTTAACATTCCACGGCTCGTCATATCCGTGAGCTTTTCTTAAATCAGCCCACGCCGAACCGTCTTTATGATTTACATACTCAACAAGATTACGTGCTTCCTCAGCCCCTCTTGTACCGAGATTGACAGCCATCATACACTCGGTATTTGCTTTTTTGCACCACTTCATAAACTCATTTGTGCCAAAATAATTCGGCTCGGTCGTTCCCCACGCCAAATCAAGACGTTTGGGCCTGTTTTCTACAGCACCTACTCCGTCCTCCCAGTTATAGCCGGAAACAAAATTTCCGCCCGGATAACGAACTATCGGTACGTTAAGTTCTTTTACCATATCAATAACGTCCGTACGAAATCCGTCCTCATCGGCTGTAGCGTGGTCAGGCTCGTAAATACCGCCGTATACCGCCCTTCCGAGATGCTCAATAAACGAACCATAGATTCGTTTATCAATCTCCCCTACTTTAAATTCCTTAGCAAGTGTAATTTTTGCTTTCATATTCATTGCCTTTCTGCTACAAATTAAATTTTGATACGCCCTATTGTAGCCGGATAAAGCGTATATAAAAATTAAGCCTCTTCAAAATTATGCCATCGGCAAATTTTGAGGACACATAATCTATAACGGCTCAAAATCAGCTGCGCCGTGTTTGCAAATTGGACAAACAAAATCATCGGGCAATTCATCGCCCTCGTAAACATATCCGCAAATTTTACAGACAAAGCCTTTTTTCTTTTCCGTCTGAGGCTTTGGCTTAATATTGTCAAAATAATACTCGTAGGTAACGCTTTTTTCATCGGAAAGAACTTTCGCCTCGGTAACATCAGCTATAAAAATAGTATGAGTTGAGCAGTCCACAACGTCAATAACATTTGCCGATATAAAAGCGTTTGTAAATTTTTCAAGATAAACAATACCGTTTTCACTTCTCGGCATACTGCTGCCTAATATTTTATCGGCATCTCTTCCGCTTTGAAATCCGTAATGCTCAAACACGGCAAAAGGAGTGCTTTGTGTTAAAACGCTGACATTAAACTGCTTTGTTTTCATAATCATATCGTGAGTATAATTTGATTTATTGACAGTAACCGAAATACGAAGGGGACTGCTCGTCACCTGACTGACAGTATTAACGACACAGCCGTTATCCTTTTCACCGTCCCTGCCTGTTAAAATAAACAGTCCGTAGCTTAATTTGAACAATGCGCTGTTTTCAATCATTCAGTTCACCTTTTCCTTTTTATTTACAATAAATATTCCTATGCAGACAAGAAGCAGAGATAAAACTGTCTGTACGCCTGATTGCGCAAGCCGCTCGCCTAAAAGAAGCGCTGACAGCAGACATCCGAACACCGGCGTCATAAAGCTGAAAACGGCAATTTTTGAAACGCTGTTATATTTAAGCAAAATGCCCCAAAGCGTGTAAGCAACCGCCGAAAGCAGTGCAAGATATGCCATAATCAGCACAGCCTTTACGCTTACCGTACCAAAATGACCGCCAAACGCAGTACCGACGGCAATCATTACAATACCGCCCAAAACAAACTGAAATCCGCTTAGCGTTACAGGATTTTCATTTGCGGAAAATCGCTTAATAAGAACTGACGAAACCGCATAAGAGAGAGCCGACAACAAAATAAAGCCTTCCCCTAAGAATGATATTCCCGTGCTTTCTCCCGTACCGCTAAGATTTATAACGACAACTCCGGCAAATCCGAGCAGACAGCCGATAAGCTTTGAAAATGTAAAACGCTCCTGTCTTACTATAAGACAAGCAATTATTACCGAAAAGAACACGCTCGTACTGTCAAGTATTGAGCTTTTTGTTCCTGTCGTTCGTGCAAGCCCTATGTAGAAAAACAAATACTGCAAAATTGTTTGAAAAATTGCAAGCACACAGATTTTACTAATGCTCGCCTTTTTCGGAATCAGCGGTTTTTTAGATAACATACTGCCAAAAAGCAATGTTAATAAACCGGCAAATGTAAAGCGAACTCCGGCAAACAATATTTGCGAAAAATAATCACCGCTGTCAATTTTTAAAGCGGAATAGCCGATTTTAATTACAGGAAAAGCGCTGCCCCATAACGCACAACATATTGTTGCAAGAATACAAACAACCACGGGCTTTTTTACTGTATTTTCAAGTCGTGACATTATTTTGTAGTAGAACCGAATCCTCCGTCACGTACCCCGTCGGCGTCATCGTCAACAGTAATTCCGAATTGAGTGAAGATTCCCTGGGCAAAGCCGTCGCCTGCACCGACAACAGCTGTATGCCCGTCATCGTGAGCGTCACAGCTTATTTTAATCATAATATGCCCCTCATTTGAGGAATTATAATAATCAGAATCAATTATTCCTACAGTATTGTCAAGCTGACATCTGTGTTTAAATCCAAGACCCGAACGTGGATAAATTGAAAGCACCCAGCCCTCGTCAATTTTCGCCCTGATTCCTGTTGGCACAAGAGTTGATTTACCCTTTTCAAATACCACCTCGTCAGGTGCATAAAAATCATATCCGGCAGAGCCGACAGTCGCTCTTTTCGGCATTTTTATACTGTCATAAACAGCACGTACATCATCGGTATTGGGAAAATTTTTCATCCAGTCAGCCTCGAACTGCTCAAATGACACCTTTTCAAATACGGCAATTTTTTTAATATTACTCATTAAACTACCTCCGTAACAATTTAAAATTATTCTACCATAATTAAAAAAATAAAACAACCAATAAGGCAAACTTATTAGTTGTTATTTTTGCACAAAAAGATTGTTTGATTTTTGTGCATTAAGCTGTAAGGCAAAATAATTTTAAAATTTGTCGGCAGCAAGTCTATTATTTGATTACAAGCCGAAGCTAACGCTCAAAGCCTGATTGACCTTACCCATAGAATCCGTATCAAGACTGCCCATTTTTTCTTTAAGTCTGCGTTTATCTATAGTTCTCACCTGTTCAAGCAGAACAATACTGTCTTTAGCAAGACCGCAGTTACGTGCGTCAACCTCAATATGTGTGGGAAGATTGTTTTTGTCACGCTGTGAGGTTATTGCCGCCGCAATTACTGTAGGGGAAAATTTGTTTCCGACATCGTTTTGAACAATCAGTACAGGACGGACACCGCCTTGCTCCGAGCCGACTACAGGACTTAAATCAGCATAGTATATTTCGCCTCGTTTAATCAGCATTATATCACCTTCATTACGTTCTTCCTTTATATCATTACCACTTCCTTACTGTTTTAAACATCACACATTCCATTATATGTAAAAATTTTTTATTGTCGCTAACAAAAAGCAAATGTTTTCATAGAATGAATTACAGGCATTTTTTATGCGTGGAAACGTAATATAAATTACTATTGCCAATGCTCATTTATGAAAGGAGAACAAATAATGGATAGTAACTACGTTGACCTTTTTAATCCAAGTTTTTTGAAAAATAACTGCCGTACCGCCTTGCCTGCCGACGCAACGGTAACAATGGCATATATACCTTTACAGCTTGAGCTTGTAACATATGACGATGAAAAAGCTCTTAACAGCGGAACACTGTTTCCTGTGCTTAACAAGCCATTTACCGGTAAAGGAGTTAAATTATGAATAAATACAAGTTGCTCAAAAGAGTTTCCTCAACGCAATTTGCAATGTATGAGGTAAGATTGTTTCTTGACACTCACCCCGACGACGCAGACGCACAGGCACTCTATGATTCTTATAAAAAGAAATTTGAATCACTTAAAGAAGAGTATGAAAAGCAGTTCGGCCCTCTTACGCTTAACGGCTATAACAGCGACGAATGGCTGAAAAACCCATGGCCTTGGGACAACAGCGCTAACGAGTAAATTTTAAAATCTGCTAAATGCCCTCAAATATTAAAGAGGCTGTCTCACTGATACCAATGAGATAGCCCCTTTAAGTTGTTTTATATGAATTAGTTTTTTAACACAAATAAAAATGATTTATCCGATTACTCATCATCTGACGATAATTTTAACACTGCAAGAAATGCCTCCTGAGGAACTTCAACCTGTCCAAACTGGCGCATACGTTTCTTGCCCTCTTTTTGCTTTTCAAGCAGCTTTTTCTTACGTGTAACGTCACCGCCGTAGCATTTTGCAAGCACATCCTTGCGAAGCGCCTTAACAGTTTCTCTTGCGATAACCTTTCCGCCGATTGCAACTTGTATAGGAATTTCAAACAAGTGACGTGGGATATGCTTTTTAAGCTGTTCGGCAATTTTTCTTGCTCTTGTGTAAGCCTTTTCCCTATGGATAATAAATGAAAGTGCATCAATAATATCACCGTTCAAAAGCACGTCTACCTTACACAAATCACTTCTTCTGTAATCGGCAATTTCATAATCAAATGAAGCATAGCCCCTTGTTCTTGATTTCAGAGCATCGAAGAAATCGTAAATAATCTCATTAAGCGGAAGCTCATAATGAATATCAACTCTGTCGGTCGTTATATAATTCATATCTTTAAATACGCCACGACGCTCCTGGCACATATCCATAACAGTACCGACAAACTCGCTCGGAACATAGATATGCGCATTTGCAAAAGGCTCTTCACAGTAATCTATATATGCCGGGTCGGGATAATTTGTAGGATTATCAATTTCAACCATCGTACCGTCAGTTAAAAATATTTTATAAACGACGCTCGGAACCGTTGTAATAAGATCAAGATTATACTCTCTCTCGAGACGTTCCTCAATAATTTCCAAATGAAGCAAGCCTAAAAATCCGCATCTGAATCCAAAGCCGAGAGCGCCTGATGTTTCAGGCTCATATGAAAGGGAAGCGTCGTTAAGCTGTAATTTTTCAAGCGCATCACGAAGCGCCTCATAATCCGCACCGTCAGCGGGATAAACTCCGCAGAACACCATAGGATTAACACGTCTGTATCCCGGAAGAGCCTGCGGCGCAGGATTATTTGCAAGAGTTACGGTATCGCCTACTCTTGCGTCACTGACAGTCTTGATTGAAGCTGTTATATAACCTACCTCGCCCGCCGAAAGTGAATCGGTCTTTTCAAGTGAAGTAGCACGCATATATCCTACTTCAACAACATTAAATTCAGCACCTGTAGCCATCATACGCATAGTGTCGCCGGCTTTTATCCTACCATCCATAATACGAACGTAAACTATTACTCCTCTGTATGAATCATAGACTGAATCGAATATAAGCGCTTTAAGCGGCTTACTGTCGTCACCACTCGGCGGTGAAACCTCATTGACTATATATTCTAAAACTTCCCCAACATTTTCACCTGTTTTTGCACTTACACGAGGAGCGTCCATACACGGTATGCCTATAACGTCCTCAACCTCGTGCGCAACTCTATCAGGGTCGGCGGCAGGCAAATCAATTTTGTTTATAACAGGAAGAATATCAAGGTCGTGGTCAAGAGCAAGATACGTATTTGCAAGCGTCTGCGCCTCAACGCCCTGCGAAGCGTCAACAATAAGTATTGCGCCCTCACAAGCGGCAAGAGAACGTGAAACCTCATAGTTAAAATCGACGTGCCCCGGCGTATCAATTAAATTAAATTCATAAAGCTCACCGTTTTTAGCTGTATAATCAAGCTTAACAGCATGGGCCTTTATTGTAATTCCTCTTTCTCTTTCAAGCTCCATATCGTCGAGAATCTGCTCCTGCATATCACGAACGGCAACAGAACTTGTAAGCTCCAAAAGCCTGTCAGCTAAGGTTGACTTGCCATGGTCTATATGTGCTATTATTGAAAAGTTCCTTATATGATTTTTATCAACTGACACGCATTACCCTCCAAAACTGTTTCTATTTTTTTATTTTTGTCTACAAAACAATATAATCCCATTCATTTTTGAGAATTTCTAAGCGTCTTTATATCGTTTATAATTTTTTTTCGATTGTAAATCATTTTATTAAATATACGTTTTATATAATAGAAAGGCAAAAAAATTGGTTTCTTGGCAACGGAAGGATAAATTTTCTCCATGAACTTTCTGTTTGGGAAAACTTTTGAAAGGTAATATTTAAAAACGCTT
>JAJBVC010000102.1 GCA_020860025.1 Clostridiales bacterium
CTGCCTCTTCGCCGGCAAGAACGCAATCAGTTTTTTTAGAAACCGACGACGATGTTTTTCCACCGAATGATTCGATAATTTTTGACGCCTCAGCACGTTTAAGTGTCGGCAGCGTTCCTGTCAAAACAAACGTCTTACCTGCAAAACGATCGTCTTTTATTTCAGTAAGTGACATCATATTAACACCGACAGATTTTAGCTTTTCAATAAGCACTTTTGCGGAATCGGAAGCAAAATAATTTATTACGCTCTCAGCCATAATCAAGCCAAATCCGTCTATTTCAAGAATATCATCAACGCTTGCGCTCATAATCGCATCAATAGTTTTAAAATGGTCTGAAAGCAGCTTTCCCGCCTTTGCGCCGATATGACGTATTCCCAATGCAAATACAAGCTTACCCAAATCGTTTGATTTTGATTTTTCAACCGAGTTAATTATATTTCGTGCGCTTGTCTGCTGAAAACCGTCAAGAGAAGCGATTTCATCAGGATTTAAACTATAAATGTCATACGTATTTTTAATAAGACCTTTTTCGACAAATGTTTCAATAATAGCCGGGCCGAGTCCCTCAATATCCATTGCATCTCTTGAACAAAAATGAATTAAATTTCTCAAAAGCTGCTCGGGACATTCGGGATTTATACATCTGATTGCAGACTCGCCGTCCTCCTGAATAACTTCGGCACCGCACGACGGGCACACTGTCGGGAACTTAAATACGCTGTCGCTCAAATGCTCATTAACGCAAAGAACTTCGGGAATAATATCTCCTGCTTTTCTGACGGTAACAATATCACCTATCGCAATTCCCTTTTCATTTATAAAGTCCTGATTATGAAGTGTAGCACGGCTCACCGTCGTTCCGGCAAGATGCACGCTTTCAAGCACAGCGGTCGGAGTTAAAACGCCCGTTCTGCCTACTGCAATTTCAATATCAAGAAGTTTAGTTTGTTTTTCCTCGGGCGGATATTTAAAAGCTACAGCCCATTTCGGGAATTTTGCTGTTGAGCCGAGAATATCACGCTGTGAAAAATCATCGACCTTAACAACAGCGCCGTCAATATCAAATTCAAGATTGCCACGTTCCTCGCCGATTCTGTCAATTTCAGCAATAGCGTCGTCAATATTATCAACCTTTGTATAAAACGGAACGGTATTAAACCCAAGTTCTTTAAGAAAATCGAGTGAGTCCTTATGAGAATTAAGAGAAACCCCCTCAATTTGCTGAATGTTAAATACAAAAATGTCAAGTCCTCTGCCGGCTGTGACACTGCTGTCCTTTTGCCTTAACGAACCGGCAGCGGCATTACGTGGATTTTTAAACGGCTTTTCGCCGTTAATAAGCTGGCGGTCAACAACACGGTTAAAGCTTTTTTTGGGCATATAGACCTCGCCACGCACTTCAATAAACGGAATATTTTGCTTAAGCTTCAGAGGTATATTATGAATAACCTTTAAATTTCCGCTGACATCCTCGCCGACATCACCATCGCCACGAGTTGAGCCTCGGTAAAATACACCGTCACGGTATTCAAGACTGACTGAAAGACCGTCAATTTTAGGTTCAACAACATACTTAGGACTGCTTACAACATCTGTAACACGCTTTTCAAAATCACGAATTTCACCTTTGCTGAATGCGTCCTGAAGACTTTCCATTCTGACTGTATGAATAACACTTTCAAAGGAATTGTCAGCCTTTCCGCCAACCTTTTTAGTCGGTGAATCGGGTGTATCGTATTCGGGATATTTTTCCTCGTATTCCTTTAAGGTGCGCATCATCATATCATATTCGTAATCCTCAATTTCAGGTGCATCGTCATTATAATAACGATTTGAATGATAACGAAGTGTATCACGCAGGTCATTTATCTTTTTTTCAATTTCAGTCATATTACCACCATAACTCAGAATTCATTTCATCACAATAGTTTATCACATATGATTTATTTTATCAATAATTAAGATAATAAAAGGAAAAAAATAGGACTGAAAATTGACAAAAAAAAGACCGTCAGCCATTACGGCTGACAGCCTTAATTTAATCAAATGAATTAAGAGAATTTAAAATCCGTTTAATTATGCAACAGTAATTGTAAGAGTAGTACCGTCTGTTGATTCAACAACATCATCATAAGCTGTATCAGATGTGATTGTTGTTGTAACATCATTATATGCAGCAGCATAAAGCTGAGGAATATCAAGACCCTGAGGATCACTTACAGAAAGAGTAACACCTGAGAGATTTACAACAACTGCATCAGGATAAGCTGTAGATCTGTCGCCTGCTACGAGAGCTGCCATAGGAACTTCGTTACCTGATTTCCAAGTGCTGTCAAGATAATAAGCACCGCCTGTGTACTCGCCTGTTGTAGCGATTGTGCTGTCTGTGATGTTAGCAGTACCCTGACGAACGATCATACCCTGACGCTCACCTGTAATAGTAGAATCTGTTACATTAAGAGTACCGTTGATATTGAAGAGAACACCACAAGAATCGTTGTAAGAATCAAGTCCATCTGTAACAGTGAGAGTTGAATTTTCAATGTTGATTACAACATCATTACCGCTGTAAGGTGAACCTGCATTAGTAGAAACAACATAATAACCGCTTGATTCAAGTGTAGAATCAACAATATTGATTTCCGCAGCCTCAATGCCTGCTTCAACGTTAACTATTGTTGTTGCAGTTGAAGAATTTTCTGTTGTAACAGTAACGCTGTCAAGAGTTATGTTTCCACCTTCTTGAACGGAAAATGCAACCGTGTTGTTGCCACTGTAATCAATATCACCGTTTGTGATTGTAATAGCATTGTCGGAATCAGCAACAACTGCTGTACCGGTAATTGTTAAGGTGTTGCCATCAAGGTTAATGAAAACATCCTCAGAAACGCTATTTAAATCAGCAGCAGAAATACTCATATCCTCTGAAAGAGTAACAGCTGTACCCTCTTCGAGAGCAGTTAAAAGCTCAGCAGCAGTTGAAACTGTTTCCTGAGTATAAGCCTTTACAGGATCGTTGAAAGGTGTCTTCTGGATAGCATAAGCACTGAATGTAAGAGTAACGTCACCGTCAGCAGCTTCCATATCTGCGTTAGTGAGGTCTGCGCTATATGTAACCTGATCGCCTGCAAGAATTGAGAATGTCTTGTCTGCGTCATCTGCACCAACTTCACGGTAGTAAACATTGTCATAACCGTCAAGAAGTGTCTAGCCGTCAGCAATCTCATACTCAACAAGGCCCTGAGTGTTGTCTGTAACTACTACATAAAGGTAAGAGTCAACAGTGTTGTCAATAGTAACGGATGGGTCTTTATCCTGAGAAGTACCAGGAACGATGTCATAATCTTCACCGGTGGTCTCGTCGATGTCAACTTCAACTTTGTTTGTTGAGAAGTTGTTGACAATATCTCCGTCACTATCCTCTAAATAAGCGTAAGAGGCTCCGCCGATAAGCATTACAGCTGCAAGTGCTACTGCGATTGCAGAGGTAAGCTTACTCTTTTTTGAATTTGAATTTTCCATTTCAAATTCCCCTTTCTAAATTTATCAATAAGATACATAAACGTATCGAATTGCTTAGTAGAATTATCAGTCAGTCAAATTAACCGAACTGTAATCAGTTTCGCCCTGAACGATTGTACCAAGGTTACAAGCTGAATCATAATTAAGTGTTGCTGTGTTAGGCTCAGCATTTGTAGTTGGGTATGTTACACCACCATAGAGGTAAACACCTTTTGAACTTGCGGCTGAATCATCATATTCGCAAGTTACATTGCTGAGGTTAGCAACTGCGTCACCGGCATAACTGCCGTTTCTGTTACCAATTGTAATAACTGAAACCGCAACTGAGTTACCGCTACCCCAATTCTTATTATCATAAATAGCCCAATCATCCTCGTCTATTATTGTGTTAGCCAAGGTAGAATCAGAAATATTTGCAGTACCTGCTCTTAAAATAACAGCCTGTCTTCCGCCTGTAACAGTTGAGTCAGTAACGTTTACAGTACCCGGAACATTCATACAAATACCTGCACCGTCTCCATAAAGAGTTGAATCATCTACATTGATAACAACACCATAGTTTGAAGAACTGCCTGCATTGGTTGCAATAGCATAACCGCTTGCGGTAATATCGGAATTTGTAATATTCACAGTTGAGGAATCACCGCTTACAGAAACAAAGCTTCCGTCAGTTACAGCGGTAATATTATCAAGGGTAAGTGATGAACCGTTATAAACGCCAAACGCAGCCCAGCTTGTATATGGAAAACCGGTATATTCAATAGTACCATTAGAAACTGTAACGCTCTTAGGATCAGTATTTGAACCAATCTGAGCACCGTAATATGCGTCATCAACAGTTATTGTGTTACCGTTTAGATTTATAAGAGCACCATCATCTGCATAATAAAACATATAATAGAAATATAAATCATCTATTTCTAAATCATCAGCAAGAGTAACTGAATGACCGGCACTAAGAGCACTTAGAAGCTCTGAAACAGTTGAAACTGACTCTTGAGTATAAGCCTTTACAGGGTCGTTAAACGGCTCAGCCTGAATAGCATAAGCTTTGAATGTAAGAGTAACATCACCGTCAGCAGCTTCCATATCTGCATTAGTGAGGTCTGCACTGTACGAAACCTGATCGCCGTCAAGAACTGAGAATGTCTTATCAGCATCGTCTGCACCAACTAAACGATAATAAACATTGTCATAACCGTCAAGAAGCGTCCAGCCGTCTGCGATTGCCCATTCAACAAGATCTTGAGTATTATCTTCTATAATAACATAGAGATAAGAGTCAACAGTATTGTCAATAGTAACGGTCGGGTCTTTGTCTTGAGAAGTACCGGGAACGATGTCATAATCTTCGCCGGTGGTCTCATCGATGTCAACCTCAACTTTGTTAGTTGAGAAGTTGTTGACAACGTCTCCGTCGCTATCCTCTAAGTAAGCGTAAGAGGCTCCGCCGATAAGCATTACAGCTGCAAGTCCGACTGCGATTGCAGAGGTAAGCTTATTCTTTTTTGAATTTTCCATTATTTAATCTCTCCTCAAAAAGGATAATTTACAACTATGACAAACGTCTTCTATACATATGAATAAAGAAAATCATTACACACGCTAACGCTGAAAACGTCAATATATATAATGTAATATTTTCATTATTACCGGTATTTGGACTTACTTTGCTTTCGTTGTGAATTATTGTTGTTGTTTCGGTTTCCGATTCCTCGACGGTTGTTGAAGTTTCTTCTGTTGTAGACTCGGTAGTAGTCTCGGTAGTAGCTTCAGTCGTCGTCTCGGAAGTTGTTTCGGAGGTCGTTTCGGAGGTTGTTTCGGTTGTGGTGGTTTCTTCTGTAGTAGTTTCAGAAGTAGTACCCTCACCATCCGAAAAAGTATTTATACAAGTATCAGACTTTGTGCTGACATAAGCATAAGCACTTTTCGGCTGGGCAACACCCGCCGTCAGAAACACTATAAGGCATAAAACGGAAATTATTATTCCTTTGTGCTTGCCCATTTTAATCCTCCCTTACTTTTTTATCAGACAAAAATTATGCGTTGATGTCAACATATGTTATATCGGTTGAAGCAAAGCTAAATTGCTCAGCCGCAAGGTCAATAGCCGATTGACAATCAAGAGCTTCTGTCTGAACAGCATACGCTGTAACTTTAAGTGTTTTCTCACCGAGCGCTTCAATATCGTCGGCTGTAAGCTCTGTTGAAACTGTTACATGCTCAAAAATAGGTGTCAGAGTAACATCTTGTGTTGCGTCAGACGCATCAACAGTTGAATTGAAGATATAAAGAGAATTTTCTCCGTTGCTTGCAACGAGAGTCCAGTCGGTCGTGTTAATATCAAGTGAGAACAAGTCGTTCAAACTGTTTTCAAGATAAAGGAAAACGTAACATTCGTCACTGCCCATAAGGATTGTAGGAGTCGGGTCCTTATCCAAAACGGAGCCTGCAACGTATGTATAGCTGTTTTCTGTAACACGGTCGCCGTCAATTTCTTTACCGTCCTCGTCAACGGGAGCCTCGTCAAGCTCTATTGAAATTTTGCCGCCGGCAAAAGTATTTACAACACTTTCACTTTGTGATTGGAGCCAGGAAATAGTCGGAGAAACAGCGACTGTAACAATTATTGCTACAGACAGCATGAGAACAAGAAATTTCTTTGTTTTTTTCAAACTGTTTCCTCCTTTCTTAATAATGAACCAATATTATACAAGACTTTTATTAAGCCGAGTGTAATATTATTTTTTCTGCTGAATTTCATCGCCGTTTAATGAATCAGCATCCTTTTCTTTTTTCAGGCGTCTTTTCTCAAAAATGTCGAGTGTAACGCAGATTACGCCGATTATAGCAATTACAGTTATTATCCAAGACAAATTATCCCTGTCGGTCAATACTTTAACAGGATAGCCGATCATCGGGACATCAAATACAACCTTGCCTACAACATTACCCCAATAAACAGGTGATGAATCATTCTGAGTATTGGCGTCGCCTTTTGTTATAAAATTCTGCGAATCAGCGTCAATTTCGACAACACGGTGAGTAACATAAACGCCGTCGTCATTAAAAACATAAGTTATAACATCGCCGACTTCGATTTCAGACGGGTCGGTTTCTTTAACAAGTACAAGCGAATTTATCGGGTAATCAGGATACATACTTCCGCTTTCAATAGTAAAGACTTGAAGTCCGGTAGCCTTTATTACTAAAAAAGCTATCGCAATTATAGCAATTATGGCAACTATTAAAGTGGATATAAAATTCCATATCGCTGAAAATTTTGATTTTGGCTTGTTACTTTCTTTCATAACTTTGCTCCAAAATGTGTTAATTTAACCGCCGAGTGCCAATGGCGTCTATGTACCGATTAACAATCGGCGGTTTAAATCTTAATTAGCGGCTGTCATTAAGAGTGTAGAATCCAAGACCGCTGTCGGTAAGGTTGTCTACAAGACGAAGATCACCGAGTGCGCCGTCATATGTTCCGCCCTCTAAGTTGACTGTAGCGTGCTTGCCTGTGCTATTTGAAGTTGATGTTGCAAAGCAACGAACAGCATAGCTGTAATTACTGATAATAGTACCGTCATATACGTTAAGCTCTACATCACCGTAATAGGATGAGTGAGTAGCAAGGCAGATAATAACGCCTGAGCCGTCATAACTCTGTGCACCATAAATACCGTTAGCATTATCTAAGCCGGTATCATTTTGTGTACCTGTTATTGTACCACCGTAAATATTAACGGTTGAATAGTTAGAGAAAATACCACAGTAGCCTGTAACTTCACCGCCGTATACGTTAATCTCACCCTTTGCAGGTGAGTAAATTGCGGCTGCGCTTGAAGATTTAACAACAGCACCGTCATAAATATTTACTATAATTTCGTAATCATTGCCAGACCAGTAATTTTCAGAAATAGCATAATATTTATTTGTTGCTTCAATAGTACCGTAAACATTGAGTACAACATCGCCTGTATAACCTGCTGTCTGAGGATAAAGAGTACAAGCATATGGACCGATTAAAGTAGAATCAGCATCAATGGTTACCTCTGAACCTGAACCTGTTACATAAATACCGCCGTTACAAGAAATATCAACGCTTTCTACAGAACAATCAGCACCTTCAAGCATAATATAGTTAACTACAGATAAGTCACCGTTTGTAAAGGTTATATCTTCTGTAGCAACTACTGCATAACCCGAATCAGGATTAATTGAAAGTGTATAACCTGCAAGGTCAACTGTTACAGCTGCATTTTGAACAGGCATTGTATATGTACCGTCAATGTCATTAAGCATTACAACAGTAACGCCGGGGTCGGAAGTGCTTACAGCTTCAACAAGCTCATCATAAGTCATAACTTCTATAACTTCGTCATTAACTTGTGCAAATGCTTCGATAGCGGTGTCAAATCCTTCTACCTGAATTGCATATGTACTGAATGTAAGCTCGATACCGTCCTTTAAGTTGCCGTTATCATCGAGCATATCGCTGTTTACAAGGTCTGCACTGTATGAAACCTTATCGCCGTCAAGAATTGAGAATGTCTTATCCTCATCATCTGCGCCGACTATACGATAATAAATATCGTCGGTTCCGTCAAGAAGAGTCCAGCCGTCAGCGATTGCATATTCAACAAGGCCTTCGGTTGTGTCTGTAACACGTACGAAAACGTATGCGTCAACAGTATTGTCTACAGTAACGGTTGGGTCTTTGTCCTGAGATGTTCCGGGAACGATGTCATAATCTTCGCCGGTGGTCTCGTCGATGTCAACCTCAACTTTGTTTGTTGAGAAGTTGTTGACAATATCTCCGTCACTGTCCTCTAAATAAGCGTAAGAGGCTCCGCCGATAAGCATTACAGCCGCAAGTCCTACCGCAATTGCAGAAGTAAGCTTATTCTTTTTTTTGCGAGTTTTGGAATGCCATAGACTAAAAATCCTTTCTTTCTCATTGGAGTTGAGCATTTCTGCTCATATAACACATTAAAGCATTAAAGTCTTAATGTGCGATAAAAAGCAACAGGCAAGCGATTTGAAATACTAATTTGTATGAACGGCATTACAAATCAATAAAACAAAGGGAATAACCCGCCGACTTTTTATTTCAAAATAATTTGTACAATATACATATTCTACCACAGGATAGAGTCAATAACTGTCGAAAGAGGACTATACAACAGAGTTGTCC
>JAJBVC010000206.1 GCA_020860025.1 Clostridiales bacterium
TTTAAATTGTATTTTTATGCGTTATAAACAGTCTTTTTTATACACTTTGCGGATAAATAAAATTCCCAACGCAGAAAAACGTCGGGAATGTAAAGGTTTTTATTTTATTTTTTATTCTGTTTTTCTTTTTTATTTTTCCGAAATCATTTTTTTAATTGCTTCAAACGATTCGACGCTGATGATATGTTCAATTCTGCAAGCGTCCTCAACAGCCGTTTTCTCATTTACTCCAAGGCTTATGAGCCAGTTTGAAAGGGTAAGGTGACGTTCGTACATCTTTTCTGCAATTTCAAGACCGCTGTCAAGCAGAGTTATATAACCGCTTGAATCAACGTCAATATAACCGTTTTCCCTAAGATTTTTCATTGCAACGCTTACGCTCGGCTTTGAAAATTCAAGCTCGTTTGCAATATCTATTGAACGGACAAATCCCTTTTTATTTTTTATCATCAGTATTGTTTCAAGATAATTTTCGGCGGATTCGTGAATCTTCATATATACTACATCCTTAATTTTGATAGTTATATGCATAAAGTATACCATATATAAATAAATATTTCAAGTTTTGGAATTTTTGAAAAAAGGGTATTGACAAATGAGTTAGTTAGTGCTAACATATAGACGGTTAGAAAGCACTAACCAATAAACTGTTTATTTATATATTGTTTTAAGCGGAGGATTTGTAATGATGCCGTTATTGTATGCGGATATGGGTCAGGAGGTTACAATAAAAAAAGTCGGTGGTAATCCTGAGGTTCGTGCGCATTTATCGGACTTGGGTTTTGTCGCAGGCGGTAACGTAACAGTAATTTCCTCTCTCGGCGGCAATTTGATTGTAAATGTTAAGGAAACACGAGTTGCAATCAGCAAGGAAATGGCCGGTAAAATTATGGTTTAAATTTATATTATATACATTATTACAGGAGGACAAAAATGAATACTTTAAGACAAGCAAAAGTAGGCGACACCGTAACTGTTGTCAAGCTTCACGGCGAGGGTGCCGTAAAACGACGCATTATGGATATGGGTATTACAAAGGGTGTTCAAATCAAAGTACGCAAGGTAGCGCCTTTGGGAGACCCTGTTGAGATTACGGTGCGTGGCTATGAGCTTTCACTTCGTAAGGCTGACGCCGAAATGATAGAAGTTGAATAAAATTTGCAGGGGGATATCCCTGTTTTTTTAAGAAACTTAGTTAGTTTTTACTAACAAAAAGTAGTTATTGCTAACGAAAAGTAGTTACCACTAACAAAGACTGAGATTTAATTATTGAAAGGATATAAATTATGGATATAAAAATTGCCCTTGCGGGAAATCCGAACAGCGGTAAAACAACGCTTTTCAATGCGCTTACGGGTTCAAACCAATTTGTCGGAAACTGGCCCGGAGTTACCGTTGAAAAAAAGGAAGGCAAGCTTAAAAAGCATAATGATGTAATAATTACCGACTTGCCCGGTATATATTCTCTTTCTCCTTACACTCTTGAGGAGGTTGTCGCAAGAAATTACTTGATAAATGAACGCCCGAATGCTATTCTTAATATAGTAGACGGTACAAATCTGGAACGTAACCTTTACCTTACAACTCAGCTTACGGAGCTTGGTATTCCCGTAGTTGTAGCTGTAAATATGATGGACGTTGTTAAGAAAAACGGTGACAAGATTAGAATTGACGAGCTTTCAAGAGCGCTCGGCTGCAAGGTTGTTGAAATTTCAGCTTTAAAAGGTACCGGAATTAACGATGCCGCTATGGCTGCCATTGATGCCGCAAAAGGCGATGTAACAGTTCCGCAGCACAGTTTTTCGGGTGTTGTTGAGCATGCGCTTGCCCATATTGAAGAGGCTGCCGTTCATAATATGCCGCCCGAACAGCAACGCTGGTATGCTATAAAAATATTTGAGCGTGACGAAAAGGTTCTTGAACAGCTTAAGCTCGATAAATCCGTTTTAGACCATATTGAGGATGACATTAAAGCCGCCGAGGCTGAAATGGACGACGACGCCGAAAGCATTATCACAAACGAAAGATATATTTATATTTCATCAATAATTAAAAGTGCTTATAAGAAAAAGAATGTCGGTAAGCTTTCAGTATCCGACAAGATTGATAAGGTTGTAACTAACCGTTTTCTTGCACTTCCGATATTTGCCGTAATTATGTTTGTGGTATATTTTGTTTCGGTTACGACTGTAGGTACATACGCTACAGACTGGGCAAACGACGGTGTCTTCGGCGACGGCTGGCATTTGTTTGGAATAGGTTCGTCAGCTTATTCCGATGATGCCGATGAATATACAAACGCTTCTTTAATTGTTGACGGCTATGACGCAATAGTTGATGAAACAGGCGTTGCCCCGACAGGTGAATTTGAATACGCTGTCGAGGACGAAGAAACACTTGAGGTTACATACGAAACAGCAACAATTTCCGATTATCAAAGTGCGCTTGCCGTTCTTGACGAGATGGGCGAAGAACCCGATCCTGCCGATTACGGAGTGTGGGTACCCGGCGTACCTGTTCTTTTGGGAGACCTTCTCGATAATTTAAATTGTGCCGATTGGCTGAGTGGCTTAATCCTTGACGGTATTGTTGCCGGTGTCGGTGCGGTTTTGGGCTTCGTCCCTCAAATGCTCGTTTTGTTCATATTCCTTGCTTTTCTTGAAAGCTGCGGATATATGGCTCGTATCGCTTTCGTGCTTGACAGGATTTTCCGTAAATTCGGTCTTTCGGGTAAATCGTTTATCCCTGTTCTTATCGGAACAGGCTGCGGCGTTCCGGGTATTATGGCTTCACGTACGATAGAAAATGAACGTGACCGCAGAATGACGATTATGACAACCACATTTATTCCGTGCGGTGCTAAGCTTCCGTTTATAGCAATGATTGCCGGTTCAATTTTCGGTGGTTCTCCCTGGATTGCTCCGACCGCATATTTTATAGGTATGGCTGCGATAATTGTTTCGGGTATTATACTTAAGAAAACAAAGATGTTTGCAGGCGACCCGGCACCGTTTGTAATGGAACTTCCGGCATATCACTGGCCCACGGTAGGCAACGTTCTTCGCTCAATGTGGGAACGTGGCTGGTCATTCATCAAAAAAGCCGGTACGATTATTCTTCTCTCTACAATCGTAATTTGGTTTACAACATACTTTGGATTTGTTGACGGTTCGTTCAGAATGCTTTCCGAGGATGAAATAGGGGAGAGCATACTCGCTACAATAGGCAGCTGGATTTCGTGGATATTCACACCGCTCGGATGGGGCAACTGGCAGGCTGCTGTCGCTTCTATAACGGGACTTGTCGCCAAAGAGAATATTGTAGGCACAATGGGAATACTTTACGGCGGTAACGAAGCAGGAACTTATGCAACGCTTGCTCAGCAGTTTACAACAATCAGCGGATTTTCATTCCTTGTATTTAACCTTCTCTGCGCACCGTGCTTTGCAGCTATCGGCGCTATTAAGAGAGAGATGAACAGTTCTAAATGGACATGGTTTGCGGTAGGCTATCAGTGCTTATTTGCATATGCGATTGCTCTTATGATAAATCAGTTCGGTCTTCTCTTTACGGGACAGGGTAACGTTGTCGGTTCGATATTTGCATTCGTAGTTCTTGCACTTATGCTGTTTATGCTTTTCAGACCGTATAAAGAAAGCAACACATTAAATTCAAACGCTGTTAAATCCGCAGTTAAAAAATAATTAAGAATAAGTGATTTTATGTTAAGCTTTATATCAAATAATATCGGCACAATAATAGTGCTGGCTGTTCTTATTGCGGTTGTGGCTGCCGTCACGGCTAAAATGATTAAGGACAGAAAAAAGGGCGAGCATTTGTGCGGCGGCGACTGCTCAAAATGCCACGGCTGTATTCACAGCGACGCTCAAAATAAAAGCGAATAATTAAAGCAAATTAAAGCGTGCAAAAAAAGTTAAGTACCGATTTTGCACGCTTTCTTTATATCTTTTTATTTATTTTATATTTTATACATATTATTTAGTATATGCTAATTAATTTTCAGTGTTTTAAGATATTCCTTATCTGACTTGTCAACTCTTTTTGATTCGCATATTTTTTGAATGGTTTTATTATGTACCCAAATCGGCAGGGCTTTGCCTTCAATAACAGGCAGAGCCTTACTTTTATATTTTACATATATTACCGACATTGCCCATGCTGCCGCCATATTGATGTAGTATTCGCTTCGTTTGAGCGATTTTAAATATTCAATAACCTTATCAATATACTCGTCGTTTATAAAATAATCCATCATCATAACGACGACGAAACGCACCTCGTATTCTGAGCCTGCGGTGTACTTTTGTAAAAATTTCCACACTTCTTTTTGATATTTAACGGCAAATTTATAAGTTGAGCAGGCACAGTCGCAGATTGCCCAGTTGTCAATAAGAGGAACAAAAACTTCAAGCTCTTTGAGATAATCGTCAATACCGCATTTTCTGTATCCGATTATCATACCGTAAAGCAGTTTTTCCTCATAGTATTTCATATCGCCGAATGTGCAGCTTTCATTTACAGCTCTTTTGGCAAGAACACGTAAATTTGGTATGCGAACTCCTATTATATTTTCACGCTTTACATTCGGCATAAGCTTTGACTGAAAATCGCCGTATTCGTTATCACGCAGCTTAAAAAGCTCTTTAATAATATCCATTTTTCTCTCCCAAATAATCTTTAAGCTCGATAAAATTTTCATCATCGCTTGAAACAATATTCTCTTTAATTTCACAGTTTAGCGAAAATGTGTTGACAAGTTTTGGGTTACGTACCTCAAGATTATCGCCCTTAAATCTTAAAATATTGCCTATTCCGCCGAGAGCGTCTACAGTCGGGTTAAGCCGTGTAGGAATATAAATATTGAGAGCGTCGCTTATACCATGCTTTTCAATGCTGAATTTAAAGGTAAAATATCCGAGCGCAATCAGTACAAAACCGCCTGTAAGCAGGTAAATCGGCTTGTTGATATTTATTATCATTTCTATTATTCCGCCGCCTGCGATATATCCCATTTGCAAATCAAGCACGCTCGCAGCACCGAACGAAACGGCTGACAGAATGAGCGTCGATATAATTAAGAAAGGACTTTCAAGTAAAATATAAAACAGCAGTATACTGTAATTACCGCTTAAAACGGCGCTGAACGTCAAAACAATCAGCGTCAGCCTTTGAGTATCTTTAAGTTCGCCCAAAAGCGCAAGCGTCATCCCTATGACTGAAAACATCATATAATAATGACCCGAAAGAAAATTTGATATAATATTTCCGTTATATCCCGATGAAAATAAATCGACCGCTCCCGTCACTATTTTTTCGTCAATATACATTGAACCGCCGTAGCTCTTGTAAAAAAACAGTTCGCTGAAGCTGTCAATACCGAAAAATGACAAAAAAGTGTCGGTCAGCGAAAATAAAACAGAGCTTATTATGCCTTTTTCGCTGATTATGCCGGCAAGCATTTCCAAAGCGTTTAAAAGGTAGTCGTACGTTATACCGAGCAGTATTCCGAAAATGAGAGATGCTGCCGTGCTTATCGCCATTGCCGTTATAAAGCCGAAGCGCTTAAAGCAAAATACGCAAAAAAGCGAAACGATTATTCCTGCAAAAAACGTCACGTTCTCATCGGTAAAACTTTTTACAGCCGTGTCAATGAGCGCAAGGCACAATATACTCCAAAAAGCTTTAAGCTCTCTTTTTCCTATTACTCCGGAAAGCGTCATAAAAAAGCAAAACGAATAAGCGCTCAGCTTAAGAATAATTGACGAAAAAGAGTAAACGGCATAATCGTACTCAATATCAAAATAAGCGTTTATTAAATTCAGCATTTGTGCGGCAAACACAAAAATTCCCGACAAAATAAAAGAAAAAAGCGCCGATGTCTGTGTTTTGTTTAAAAAATTATATATCCTCATACTGTTAGTATTGACAAGTATGAGGATAACAAAACATTATAAAATATAATATTCGGGATTACTTTTTATCGCCGTGCAGTCGTCCTTGCCGACAATTATATGGTCAACAAGCTGAATATTTATTTTGTCAAGATAATTTCTTAACTCGATTGTAAAGTTTAAATCGTGAGCCGAAGCATCGGCACTGCCGTTCGGATGGTTATGGGCAATCAGTATACCCGCAGCATTGTCACGAAGAATTATCTCAACAATCTGTTTAAGATTGATATTTGCCATATTAACCGAGCCCTCGCTGATTATATGGTCTGCAATAATACATCCGTCATTATCAAGGCAAATCATAAGCAGACATTCATCGGTACGGAAAATCAGCTTGTTTTTACAGTAAGTCATAGCCGTCTCTACTGCATTGATTTTGGTAATCGACTTATTTTTGTTTTCAATCGTTCTGTCGTAAATAGTTTTGATTAAACTGATTTCGACAGCGCAGGATTCGCCGATTCCGTCAAGTTTCATTAACTCTTGAGGCTTTGCACTGATTACCTTTTCAAGCGAGCCGAATGTATTGATTAAATCATATGCGAGCGGTTTTACGTCTTTTTGCGGAATTATAACGGATAAAAAAAGTTCAAGCAAATTATGGTCGGGTGCGTTTTTCATATCTCCCGATAAATATGACTCTCTCATTCTTTTTCTGTGACCGTTACGGTTTAGTTGTTCCATTGTGTGTAACCTCCTTTGATTATCGCCATTTTTTATCGTCAAAATTTGCACATTCTTTATCTTTAAGCGCAGCACGTATTTCGACGTAGCAGCCACACTTCCTGCACATTCCCGACAGCAGAAAGTCACAGCTTTTGCAAAATGACAGTCTTGTTTTGTAAACTTCATCGCTTACTTTAAGTTTCTCGTCGAGATTATCAAGATAATCCTTTACGGTTTGATAAGCATTTTTCTCTCCGGCTTCCATAAGCAGGCATTTTTTGCATTCATTTGTCATTTATTCAATAACAAATTTTACCACACTGCAAGGAGGAATTGTCGCTGTAAATCCGTCAGATGATTTTTTGAAATTTGTAAATTCAACAGTTTTAACAAAGTCGCTGTTGACAAAATCGTTTTTATCGTGAATGTCACCCGTAATAATTTCAGCCTTTATCGACTTGATTTTAGTGTCGGCAACCTGGCATTTGATTTTAGTCGCCTTACTCGCCGACGTATTTGCAAGCGTTGAGTAAATAACTCCGTTTTCATCGACAGAAGCGGATTCGATAAGCTGAGGGAATTTTGCCTTAGTCTCTCTTGACTCAATATCACTTGTCGTTATGTATGAGCCGACAAGCGTATTTTCCTGATGGTCTTTAAACATTTTGAATACGTGATATGTAGGAGTTAAAATCATCTTGTCGCCGTCTGTCAAAATTACCGACTGAAGAACATTGACCGTCTGAGCGATATTCGCCATAATTATACGGTCTGAATGTTTGTTGAAAATATTAAGAGTAAGAGCTGCAACAATAGCGTCACGCATTGTATTTTGCTGGTAAAGGAATCCCGGATTTGTACCCGGCTCAACGTCGTACCAAGTGCCCCATTCGTCAACTACAAGATTAACCCATTTTTGCGGATTAACGCAGTCCATAACTGCAAGATGATTTTTAATAATTTCTTCTATGCGGTAAGCTTTTGCTATTGTTTTATTATATTCCTTAACGTCAAAAACCGTCGCAGAGCCTTTATGAGCCCATGTGTCGCCCGGAACCGTATAATAGTGAAGAGCTATGCCCTGAGCCTTGTGCTTAACCTTAGTCATAACCTGCTCCGTCCAGTGATAATCATCACCGTTAGGGCCGCAGGCTATACGCTGAATCTTGTTTTCGGGATTATAGTCACGCACATATGTATTATATCTTTTATACAGACAGCCGTAATATTCGGGATCCATATTACCGCCGCATCCCCATGATTCGTTGCCGACGCCGAAATACTTTACGTTCCACGGCTTTTCGTGACCGTTCTGCTTACGAAGCTGAGCCATAGGTGATACACCGTCAAACGTCATATATTCAACCCATTCGTTCATTTCCTGAACACTGCCCGAGCCTACGTTTCCGTTTATATACGTATCGCATCCGATTTGACGGCAAAGCTCAAAATACTCGTGTGTTCCGAAGGAGTTATCCTCAACAATGCCGCCCCAGTGCGTGTTGACCATTTTTTTACGGCTTTCCTTTGGGCCGATACCGTCTTTCCAGTGGTATTCATCCGCAAAGCATCCGCCGGGCCACCTTAAAACAGGCAGTCCCATTTCCTTTAAAGCGTTTACAACATCGCATCTCATACCGTTTACATTAGGTATTTTTGAGTTTTCACCAACGTATATTCCGTCATAAATGCACCTGCCGAGATGCTCTGAAAAATGACCGTAAATATCCTTGTTGATTTTGCTGATTTTTTGATTTGGATTTATTAAATATTTTTCCATAATCCTTAATCCTTGCTTTTTAATATAGTATATTTTAGTAATAAATATTACTAAAAAAACATTATCATAATAAGATTTAAATGTCAATAACAATTCTGCTTCGTTGACTTGAATATATAAATGTGATATACTTCAAAAATGTATAAATTTACAGTATGTCGATAAAGCAGCCA
>JAJBVC010000101.1 GCA_020860025.1 Clostridiales bacterium
ACCATATCCAAAACGGCTGTATTTTGCCGAATTTAAAAGTATTTTTCTTTGAGAATTAAAAAAAGCTCCCTACAAATCTATGCAGGAAGCTTATTAAATTTATTCGGTTTTAGTAACAATCAGACTTCCCTTTTTCTCTAAAACAGAATAGTCCTTTGCGTTAATGATACCGTCTTTATGAAGTTCAAAATAACTGCTGTCGTCAATCGCAGTTGAATGTGGAACGGAATTTATGTATTTAACATCCCACATTGCTGTTAATTCCTGAGCTGTTTTTTCCTCAACCTCATTACAGTTTTCGCAGACATATCTAAAACAAGTATCATCTGTATCATCATAAACGAACATATGACCGACAGCGCTGACAAAATCTGTTGAATACTCGTCGCCGCACCGTGAACACGTATAAACAGTTGAGCCGTCCTCAGTACACGTTTCTTCAATTACGGTTTTAACATACGAATGACCGTAAGCGGCAAAATCTGTCGCCTTTTCGGCAGTTATTATATTTGTATATTCTCCGCCCGAACAGGTTATTGTTATATATCCGTCTTGAGTGCAGGTTGGGTACGTATATTCAACAGTCGTCTCGTGACCATCAGGGCAAAGTCCTGTGATACCCTCCATAGTTGGAGTTGTAGTATTAAGAGTATTTGACGAGCCGAATGTTACCTCGTCAATGCAAGTTTCACGGTGATAGCCGTAATTAGTTCCGACCTGACCGAGAGGAGTATAAAATCTTCCGTAAGCAATATAACACTTATCAATATCGGATAAGTACAGTATCGACTGATGACCCGTTCCAAGAATATCGGAATCAGTATCCTTTGAAAGCAAAGTGCCTTTATATGAAACATAACTGAATGTTTTGGAGGAGGAAATTATCGGCGCTATTCGTGACGCCGTTCCGTAATTTACATGATAATCCTCACTGCCTGTATCATCACAGCTCCAAGTAAAATAATATGTGCTTTCCTTTTTGAATACGACAATACTCTCTCTAAAATCAGTTAAATTCTCAATAAGTCTCATTGTACCCGAAAGGCTAAGCATATCATCACTGAGTTTTGAATAAGCGGCACTGCCGTTGCCGAAAAATATATATGAAGTTCCGTCATCATCTGTAAATATAGACGGATCTATAACCTGACCGCTGAAATCTGACAATTTACTGCTCATTAAGCTTGGATAAATTAACGGCTCATCGCTCGCAACGTACGGGCCTTCGGGACTGTCGGCAACAGCAACGCCTATCGCCTTACCTTCGCCGTAAATTGAAGTATATTCAGATTTAATATTTCCACAGTAATAAAAATAGTATTTGTCATTCTTTTTTTCAATAGTAGGTGCCCAGGCACTGCCGTCAGACCATTCCGACGTTGCAACCTGAATACCGTTTGAATTAACTCCCGGGTCGTCACTTGCAACGTCAAGAATAACGCCCTCATCAGTCCAGTCTATCATATCGGTGGACGACCACAGATGAAATTCTGTACCGCTCCATCCTGAATAGCCATCAGTCGTCGGGCAAATCCAATATTTGCCGTCAAAATAGTCAATATCGGGATCGGCATACTGACCCGGAAGCACAGCGTTATTTGCAAACTGCGGTGTATTAAGTGTGTATTCTTCCGTACTACTTCCGTAAGAAATCGTAACAGTTTTGCTGCTGCTAAGGTCAAGTCTGCTGCCATTTTCAAAATCATTGCCGTCAACCTTAATAACCGCTTCATCCGCCAAAACATCAAAAGTTACAGGAATATACTCTATATTCGCAGTGTATTTAACGTATGAATTTATCTCGTTATTTTCGTCAATTTCAGCGGATACGGCAGTATGCTCGTCAGTTCCGTAATTTCCCTCAACCTCGTCAAGCGTTGTACCGACTGTTACGTCATAAAGAAGATCAAAAAGTTCAATCTGAGCATCGAACTCACTGCTGATTTCCTCATCGCTTAAAGCATAGTCGTAAACCTTAAAATCTTCAAAACAGCCTTTGTAATAACTGTCGTCATAAAATGACTTTCCTATATATGAAATTAAATCAGTCCCCAAATCTGAAACCGTTATACCTGTATTTGTATTTTCAGCAGCCAGCTCACCGTTTACATAAATTCTTGATACAGTTTCATCAATCACAAGAACAAGATTCATCCAGCAATCGGTTTTCGCTTTATTTGCCTTAACTTCCTGCTCATTTGAATAGGAATTAACGGTTATTGCATTTCTTATTTCACTGTCTCTGATACGAAGAAAATTATAAAGCGTGCTATCCTGACCGAATGTAAAGGTAAAGAAATTTCCGCTGTCTGTTTGAGGCTTGATATTCATTGAAACCGTTAGCGTATCCATATTATCAAAAAAGCCTTGCGGAAGTTCGGCATAAGAGCCGTCTTCCCCATCAAGAGACAGTACATAGCTTTGCATCTGCTTATCGTAAATGTACTGAGCGTTACCGTAAAGAGTAGGTTCATCAGAGCCGTCACTGTCAAAATTATATTCAAGCACAGGAGATTTAAGAACATCAGCCAATGCACTCATAGTAGGCATAGCTGTAAATGATGTTACAAAAATCAATAATGCTGAAAATACAGCTGTAATTTTTTTAAGCATAACTTTCACAACCTTGAGACTAAAATATATTAAGTTAATTATGACACAAAATGATAAATAATACAAGTGCTACAGAAAATTTAACAAATTAGTATAAAAATCCCTCACCATACAGCGAGGGGTTTTTATACAGACTGACGTGAGTAACAAACACTCACGTTTTTGTATTTCAATTTAGAATTTATTTACTTATTTAGCAAGGAAGCCGATTTTTTTCATAGCCTTATCAAGTGTACGCTGTGAAACACGCTGAGCTGTTTGAGCGCCCTTTGTCCACATTTCCTGAAGATATGCTTTATCAGCCATATATTCTGCATATTTTTTCTGAATGGGTTCAAGTTCCGCAACGACAACCTCGCCGACAGCAGTCTTAAAATCGCCGTAGCCTTTTCCGGCAAATTCCGTTTCAATATCGTCAAAGCTTTTACCTGTAACGGCTGAATAAATCGTCATAAGATTATTTATTCCGTCTTTACCCTCTGCATAATGAACACTCATTTCACTGTCGGTAACAGCGCTTTTAAACTTCTTCATAATAACGCTTGGTTCGTCATTAAGATAAATTGTTCCTTTCGGGTTAGGGTCAGACTTGCTCATTTTCCTTGTCGGGTCGGCAAGACTCATAACTCTTGCCCCCGCTTTTGGAATATAAGGCTCCGGTACAGTAAAAACATTACCGTAAATTCCGTTAAAGCGTTCGGCAATATCCCTTGCAATTTCAAGGTGCTGTTTTTGGTCAGCACCGACAGGAACGACATCAGCCTGATAAAGAAGAATATCAGCCGCCATAAGGCATGGATATGTAAACAGCCCTGCGTTGACATTATCGGAATGTTGCTGGGATTTATCCTTAAACTGCGTCATTCTGTTAAGCTCGCCGAACATAGTATAGCAGTTAAGAAGCCACGCAAGCTGCGAATGCTGCGGAACGTGAGACTGAATGAACAAAATACTCTTATCCGGGTCAAGACCTACGGCAAGAAGAATTGCGTACAACTCGGCAGTTTGTTCACGAAGCTTTTTAGGATCCTGCCTCACTGTAATTGAATGTAAATCAGCAACGCCGAAAACAGTATCAAAATCGTCCTGAAATGTCGGCCAACCCTTCATAGCACCGAGATAATTACCAAGCGTCGGAATTGAAGTAGGCTGAATAAGAGAAAGACTTCTTTTTTTTCGTTCTTTTTTTATTTCTTCTGACATCTTGTATCTCCAAACAATTTAAATTTTATCTTTCGTATGAACGTGCAACATCGCCGAGAGCCTTAATTCCTTTTACAATACCCTCGTCGGACGGAGTTGAAAAATTAAGGCGAATGTATTGAGTTGAATCAGTGTCATTCATTAAAAATGCATTACCCGGAACGACCGCAACATTTTTATCAACCGCTTTTTTTACAAATTCAATCATATCAACATCATCGGGAAGCTTGCACCAAATAAACAAACCGCCTTGAGGACGAACATACTCAACAAAATCACCAAGCTCTTTGTCAATGCAGTCGCACATCAAATCAAGCTTTTTCTTGTAAATTTTCTGAATTTTTGCAATATGCGCATCAACATCATATTCCTTAAACCAACGATCAACAATCATCTGATTGAGGCATGCTGTGTGTACATCAGCCGCTTGCTTACCGACTGTCATTTTAGCAAGCAGTTGCTGAGGTGCTATACAATATGCAACACGAAGACCAGGAGAAAGTATTTTGGAAAACGAACCTGCATAAATAACAATTCCATCCTCGTCCATAGATTTAATTGTAGGAAGAGGCTCTCCGTCAACACGCAAATCGCCGTATGGATTATCCTCAAGAATAATTACATTATGTTTCTTTGCAAGTGCATAGAGTTTTTTACGTTTTTCAAGCGACATAGTTGCACCAGATGGATTTTGAAAATTTGGGATTGTATAAATAAATTTAGCATTAGGAGTTGAATTTAAAACGTCCTCAAGAACGTCAACATTCATTCCGTCCGCTTCAACAGGAACGCCCTTTAATTTACAGCCGTACGAACGAAAACAGTTGAGCGAACCGATGAAAGACGGTTCTTCGCAAATAACCACATCGCCCTCGTTGCAAAGAATTTTAGTAGTTAAATCCATTACCTGTGTAGCACCGGAAACAATCAGTATATCATCAAAACTTCTTCCTATATTTTCGTGTTTTTTCATCCATGCAAGAATTGTATCACGAAGCGGCTGATAACCCTCCGATATGCCGTACTGTAAAGCTGTAATCGGCTCCTGTGCAAGTATTTCACCTGCAATTTTCTGCACCTCTTTAACAGGAAATGCATCAGGCGCAGGATTACCTGCTGCCAAAGGAATGATGTCCGGGTCGGATGTAGCCTTTAATATTTCACGAATAGCACTTGGCTGTAGTGAAGAAATTTTATCTGAGAATTTATATTCCATATATTTAACCTTTCTATACCATTAACATTAAAATAAATTTAGCCAAAATTTCAGCATTATTCGGCTTAGCGTTTTCAACATACTTAGATTTAAAAGCAAACAAAGCGTCAAAATCATACGGTTTTTCGTCAATCGCTTTGCAAAGCAAATCGCCGCTTTCAAATACGGCAAACGGCAGCTCGGATTTTAAATCAACATTGATGCCACGCTCTTTTGAATACTCATTATAATCGGGAACGAAAAAATAAAGAGGCTTCATCAATATGCTGCTTTCAAATGCGCAGGCGGAATAATCGGTAATAAGTATATCCGCCACTTTCATCAAATCATATGTTGAAAAATTGCCGTTATATGAAAATTCAGGATCCCTTGCAACCTTTGAAAACAAAGGATGAGTACTGATAATCAGATGATATTTTTCCATATCTCTGAATTCAACCTTAAGTTCCTGGGCAATATACATTTCCCTTTCTCTGAAGGTTGGAAGATACAGTACAATTTTTTTATCGCCGAGTGCAGGATTTTCCTTAAAAAACTCGGCTGCAACTCCCGTATCTGTTAATATTTCATCAACACGAGGAAGTGAGCATATTTTCATTTTATCGGAAGAATAACCAAACGCTTCCATATAAAACTTTGCCGTAGCCTTACTCGGTGCAAGAATATAGTCATAATTCTTATGCATACACATAAGATTGCTGACCTTTTCATCCCTGCCCTCTTTCGTTCCGACACTTTGAAGTCCGAACTTTTTTATAGCGCCGAGAGCGTGCCACATTTGAATGACTTTCAAATCCTTTTTATGACTAAGACATGAAACTGTTATTGAATACGTATCAAGAATCGCAACTCTTGATGTTGCAAGATAATACATATCCCCTATCACTCCAAAACAATATTTGATTTTTCCTGGAAATTTATCAGGTATCATCCTAAGACGAAAAATCTGCTCTACATCCGAATTTTCAGCGGTTATGGCTTTTTCAAGCAAAATCATATCAACGCTCTTGTCATTACTTTGACGTGAAAGATAAACTATTCTGTTTTTCGTTTTAAAAAGTTTTAATGGAGCATAAAGTATTCTAAGACCGATTTTTAAAAAAGTAATTAAAATTATTTTCATAATTGCAGTTTATTCGTAAAGCGGATACTTTTTGCAAATATCATTAACACCGTTAAGAATATAATCCTTTTTAGCGTCAAAATCAGTGACAGCAAGATAAATATATTCTGCAATTTTATCCATATCGTCAGTATTAAGACCTCTTGTTGTAGCGGCAGGAGTACCAATACGAACACCTGATGTAACAAACGGAGACAGCGGTTCATTAGGTACAGTATTCTTATTAAGCGTAATATGAACCTCATCCAGACGATTTTCAAGTTCCTTACCGGTTACGCCGGTACCACGCAAATCAAGCAAGCAGAGATGGTTGTCCGTACCGCCTGAAACGAGATTAAGTCCCCTGTCTGTCAAACCCTTTGTAAGTGCCTTGGCATTATCTACAACTCTTTGCTGATACTCTTTAAATTCAGGCTTTAAAGCTTCACCGAAGCATACTGCTTTACCGGCGATAACGTGCATTAAAGGGCCACCCTGTGTTCCCGGGAATACTGCCGAATTAAGTTTCTTTGCAAGGTATTCGTTATTGCAAAGGATAAGACCGCCACGAGGGCCCCTCAATGTCTTATGTGTAGTTGTGGTAACAACGTCTGCATAAGGAATCGGCGACTGATGCAGTCCTGCCGCAACAAGACCTGCTATATGAGCCATATCTACCATAAACATTGCGCCGTTTGCGTGTGCAATATCAGCCATTGTTTTAAAATCAATTTCTCTTGGATAAGCGGAAGCGCCTGCTACTATGAGTTTAGGCTTAACCTTATTAACCTGCTTTGCAAATTCTTTAAGGTCAATAAAACCTTCATCATCAACACCGTAAGGTATAAAATTAAAATATTTACCGCTAATGTTCGCCGGTGAACCGTGAGTTAAATGGCCACCGTTATCAAGGCTCATACCCATTACTGTATCGCCCGGTTTAAGAAGAGCAAGATATACGGCAGTATTTGCCTGAGCGCCCGAATGTGGCTGAACGTTTGCAAATTTACAGCCAAAGAGTTCGCAAGCCCTTTTAATAGCGATTTCTTCAACAATATCAACATACTGACAGCCGCCGTAGTAACGCTTTGACGGAAGTCCCTCTGCGTATTTATTTGTAAGAACAGAACCCATTGCCGCCATAACCTGCGGTGAAACAAGATTTTCAGATGCAATAAGCTCAATATTTTCTCTTTGGCGTTTAAGTTCAAGAGCCATTGCGTCAGCGATTTCCTTATCGGTTTCGGCTACCTTACCGATAGAATCATAATAATCAGAATACATAAGTAATCCTCCGTTAATTAAATTTTTACTGATATATCATACCACAAATATCATCATTATACAATATAAAAGTTGCATTTAGTCCCTAAAAGAATTTATCGTATTATTGTAATATTGCAAATCGACCGCACTTAGTACTTGCAACCATCGGCTAAATGTGATAAAATCACTACGGTTAATAATTAAATAAAATAATATAAGGAGTGGTAAAATGAGCGGACATAATAAATGGAGCACTATAAAAAGAAAAAAAGGTGCTAATGACGCCGCAAGGGCAAAAGTTTTTACAAAGATAGGAAGAGAGCTTGCTGTTGCTGTTAAAAACGGAGGCCCAGACCCAAATAATAATACAAAGCTTCGTGACGTTATCGCAAAGGCTAAGCAGAACAATGTTCCCAACGATAATATTGAAAGAATGTTGAAAAAAGCCGCCGGCGACAGTGACGGTACTAATTTTGAAGAAATTGTTTACGAGGGCTACGGCCCGTCGGGAATTGCGGTTGTTGTTGAAACACTTACCGACAACAGAAACAGAACGGCAAGTGAAGTTCGCCACTATTTTGACAAGGCAGGCGGAAATATGGGTACTCCCGGTTCTGTTACGTTTATGTTCGGCAAAGAGGGCGTTATTATAATAGAAAAAGAAGACGTTGACGCTGACGCTCTTATGATGGACGCTATCGAAGCTGGCGCAACCGATTTTCTAACCGACGATGAAGATATTTTTGAAATCAGAACCGAAGCAAACGATGTTGGCGCTATTCGTGATGATTTAGAAGCAAAGGGCTACAAAGTTATTTCTTCAGAGCCGGCATATATTCCGCAGACATATACACGTCTTGAGTCTGAGGATGATATGAAAGCAATGTCAAAAATGATTGAAATGTTTGAAGAAAACGATGATGTTCAAAACATTTGGCATAATTGGGAAAATGAGGATGAATACGAAGGCTAATCCGTCGCTTTTATAATATTTTTATTTTATAAGCGAAAATG